>QKMY01000024.1 GCA_003242895.1 Candidatus Margulisiibacteriota bacterium | reverse complement strand
TGGAGATGTTTTTTTATGATTACTTGATGCTAGCCTGTTTATTTTTTTAACTCACTAACTATTTCTGTTAACCTTTGCTCTTTATAATTAGAACTACTGTCATTTTGCAAAACAAGGTTGCAGCCTGGGAAAAATCTCAATCCAAACCGCCAACCAACTTCAAACTGCCAAAAGGTTATTTACCCACCGAAAGTATCTGCACCCTTTTATTGAACTGCCGAAACACTGATTTCTCCTCGATAAATAGCCCCTTCATCAATAATAAGCTCATGGCAGTGGATGTTCCCGAATACACGGCCTGTAGATGCAACATCAATGCTTTTCTCGATTTGCATATTGCCGGTTATTTCGCCACTAACCACAAGGTCTTTACAAAAGATATCACCGTTTATAATGCTATCTGTATCGATATATATAGCACCTTGTCCATTAATGGCGCCATCCATAATTCCATCAATGAAAATATCTCCATCACTTTTTACCGAACCGTTTACGATAGTCCCTTTGGTCACAAATAGCGAGCATTCATTAATATTTATCTTTTTCTTTTTCATTCTAAACCTCCACAATTATCTATAAAACATTATAGCAAATATTTTTCTCAAACTTGCCTCAGGGCTTAGGTCCCCGTATTCTCTCGCACCTTAAAGCTATACACGGAGAGGAGTCTGTCGAACTTGAACCTAAATCTTTAGAATAGTTTGTGACCCAGTTTGTTCACAGGAATGAAATATAGGCTCTCTACATAGTATTCATTATTTCAACATAAGAACTACTGATACTTTTCTGCGGCATGTTTACTAACATATATATCTATGATATAAATAAATTCAGCTTCTATTTATAAGAGATTTATCGGCATGGCTAACAACTTAAATACCTTTCATATAATTACTTATGGCTGTCAAATGAACAAAAACGATTCTGAAAAAATCGCGGCGCTATTGGAGCATTGCGGTCTTTCAGAAGTAGTATCCGAAAAAGACGCAGACCTTATAATCCTCAATACCTGTAGTATACGAGCCAAATCAGAGCTAAGGGTCTTCGGTAAATTAGGCCAGTTAAAGCATCAAAAAAAAACTAAACCCAACCTTAAAATTGGAATATGCGGATGCATGCCGCAATACAAGGAAAAAGAACTCCTTTCTAAAGCACCAATTATTAATCTGATCTTTGGCACTAACACGATTCACCGTCTGCCGGAATTACTCTCGACGATTACCTCACGGAACGTAATTAAGGATATCGCTAAAAATATTGAACAGACAGAGATTCCAATTCCTCCAAAAAGAGGATCTCTTCACCAAGCATGGATCCCGATAAGCTTCGGGTGTAACAATTACTGTACCTACTGCATTGTCCCCCATACTCGCGGCAAAGAAAAAAGCAGAAAAAAAGAAGATATTATCAAAGAAATAATCGCCATCGACAAAAATAAATATAGCAAAATAGTTTTACTCGGACAAAACGTTAATTCTTATGGTCAGGACATGTACGAAAACTATGATTTCGCAGACCTGCTCCAGGATGTCAGCGAGGTCCCGGGAATCAAACTTATTGATTTTATGACTAATCACCCTAAAGATATCTCCGAAAAGCTAATTGAGGTAGTCAAACACACACCTAATATTAATAAATCATTCCATCTTCCTCTTCAATCCGGCGACAATGAGATTTTACGCAAAATGAATCGTCATTATACTGTTGAATCTTATATGGCCCTTATTAATAAAATAAAAAAAGAGATTCCTAATGTTGAGATATCAAGTGATATAATAGTTGGATTTCCAGGAGAAACTGAAGAACAGTTTCAAAATTCACTTATAGCTGTGCGGGAAATACGAGGTTTCAGGGTAAATACCTCAGCTTATTCTCCCAGAGAGTTAACTCCGGCAGCAACGATGCCGGATCAAATATCAACAAAAGAAAAAGCCAGGAGATTACAATTACTTATGCGGATTGTTGACGAAAGCTCAAAGAGTACTATATAATTTGTATCCTTAATCTCATTTTAAGATCTAACGTTTCAGGCCAAAGGAGTCAAATAATGACTGATTCAAATTTATCGGGAATGAAGCTTTTTTGCGGCAGCTCCCACCCCAAGCTCGGAGAAGAAATTGCAGGGTATCTCAATATAGAATGTGCAAAAATAAAAATATCAAGGTTTAGTTGCGGTGAAATATATGCAAGAGTCCTTGAAACTACCAGAGGAATTGATACGTTTGTTCTTCAAACCGGGAGTAGTAATGTCAATGAAGACATCATGGAATTGTTTATTATCATCGATGCCCTTAAGAGAGCCTCCGCAAAATCAATTAATGTCATTATTCCACATTATGCATATGCACGACAGGATAAAAAATCAGCACCGAGAGAGCCAATATCCGCACGTCTGATAGCCGATCTGCTAACTACCGCAGGGATAAATAGAATAATTACGATGGATTTACATGCAGACCAAATCCAGGGATACTTCAATGTACCAGTAGATCACTTAACTGCACTTCCCCTTTTTGCAAGATATTTCGCAAATAAAGGGATAAAAGATGCCGTTGTGGTTGCACCAGACACCGGCCGGGCAAAAATGGCAAAAAAGTTTTCGGACAAAATAGGAGCACAGCTAGCCATACTTCACAAAAGCCGACCTGAACACAATGTTGCCGACATCATGCATGTCGTCGGCGATGTTAAAGATAAAACAGTTATCCTGTTTGACGATATGGTTGATACCGGCGGCAGCGTAACGCAAGGACTCAAGGTTTTACGCGAACACGGGGCGAATCCGGAAATCTACTTGGCAACAACACATCCTGTCTTCAGTGGTCCGGCAATTGAACGGCTTACAAATGCAAACTTCAAAGAAGTAGTCACCACAAACACAATTCCAATTCCAAAGGAAAAACAATTTCCCGGTCTCAAGATAATTTCGGCAGCACCGCTTCTTGCTGAAGCAATATCAAGAAACTTTTCGAACAAAAGTATTTCAGAACTGTTTGAAGCATAACCAACAACTAATTTATTACAACAATACCCAGCCTGACAGCTGGGTATTTTATTTTGTAGTTAGCAGATAATTTTTTTCTATTACTCAGGCTGATCCATATCTTCTCGATTTGTCGTAGGTTCTTGCGGTTCAGGTTCACTCATCTCATTGTTATTATTTTCTCCAAAGAATTCATCCAGCCAGTTAACGCCTGGCTTTGCATTTCCATTTTTCTTCGCAAAATGAACATTGCAATAGTCGTCGGGAACTTTATCTTTCCAAAATTTTTCCACTGACACTCTATCTGTCCGACAATATTCAGTTGCTTTCAAACCAGAATCCCAACATATTTTCACAGGGATCAAATCTTTTGGCTTAGGAAAATCCATAACTGGGATGTTCTGAAGAGCATTTTTCATATAATCACGCCATATTTTCGCTGGCACACCGCCACCTGTCACATTATTCATCGGGGTATTATTATCATTTCCTACCCATGTAGACGTAACCATTTGAGGAACAAAACCAATAAACCAGGCATCTTTATAATCACTAGTAGTCCCGGTTTTCCCAGCCATTGGACGAGGAAGTGCCGCCCCTCTGCCAGTTCCATTCAGGATTACGCCTTTCATCATATCGACAAGTACATTGACCATATTTTCATTAAAAACATGCGAAGTTTCAACACGATTTCTGTATATTTCAATACCATTCCTGTCTTCAATTCGAAATATCGATATCGGCTTTGTCTTAATACCTCTATTTGCTAATACCCCATAAGCATAAGCCATTTCCATCATCGACACTTCACAAGCACCTAAAGGCAATGAAAGAATATTCTGGAGCTTGCTGTTAATACCAAGGTTTTTTGCAGTATCAATAATACTGTTCGCACCGATTAAATCGCTAATTTTAACGGCAACAACATTCTTAGATAATTCCAGAGCCCGTCTCAGCGGCATAGAACCGCTATATTGCTTGTCGTAGTTTTGAGGAACATATGCCCCGTCATAAGTATTATAGGTAACTGCCGAGTCATCCATAACCGTTCCAGGAGATAACCCTCGATCCAATGCACTTAAATAAGCAAATGGCTTAAATGCAGAACCTGGCTGCCGATAAGACTGAGTCGCCCTATTGAATTCACTATTCAAATAATCTTTCCCGCCAACCATACCCAGAATATAGCCGGTTCTCGGATTAATACTAAGCAAAGCTGCTTCAGAAAAATTAGCAGATGAAGTTCGTCCCACTCGATCTATAGCCCTTTGTACTGCATTTTCTGCATATTGCTGAAGTTGATAATCAAGTGTCGTATAAACTTTCATACCGCTGCTGTAAACTTCATTTTCTCCAAGCATCCTGATTAACTGGTCAATGACATAACTTGTAAAATAAGGAGCTCTGTACTGGACTTTCTTTAACCCTGCTAAGACTATCGGCTGATTAAGGCCTTCAGCACCCTGAGCTTCGGTAATGTATCCTAAAGTTATCAATCTTCCCAATACTGATTCCTGGCGCTCCTTAGCAGCGTTCATATCTTTATAGGGAGAATAAATCTCCGGACCTTTTAATAAACCAACCAGCATAGCGCTTTCCGCTAATGAAAGATTGCTGGCATGTTTACCGAAATACAATTGTGAAGCAGACTCTATTCCGTAAGCATTATGTCCCCAGTATACCTGGTTAAGGTACATCTCCATTATTTCTTCTTTTGTGTATTTTCTTTCAATCTGAAAGGCCAGGACAATTTCGCCTAGTTTACGAGACAAGGTCTTTTCTTTGGTCAAAAAAACATTTCTGGCAAGCTGCTGAGTTAAGGTACTAGCGCCTTCAACAGCTTTTCTTTTTATGATATCTTTTGATAACGCACGAAAAATGGCACGAATATCAATACCGTGATGCCTATAAAACCGGCTATCTTCCATGGCAACAAGAGCCGTTTTAAGATTTTGTGAAATATCGGACAAATGAACAACAACCCTGTTCTCTTCTTTATGCAGATCGGCAAGCAGGACGTTATCGGCAGAATATATTTTAGTAGTCTCATTCGGTATATTGACAGCTATCTTGTCTACTTCGGGAAGTCCTTTGATCATATTGAAGCCATAGATTCCCGCGCCTAACAAAATAAAAAGGCCAATTGCCAATGCAATTAAAAGGCTTTTAAAAAAAGTTCCGGGAAAACTATTTCTTCGAGCAGCGTTTCCTCGATAGGAAGTACCCTTCGATTTTCGAGGAGACTTTGACACTTTTCCAATTCCTCGTCTAGACTCAAAAACCAACTTGATTACTCCTTTTATATTTGATATGATTTAGCGGTGCATTCATCAAAATAATTATCTAAATATTTGAATAGCGTGAAAGTGATTAAACATGGACATATCTCTGATTCAATACAATACTGAAGAAATAATACCACGAGAAAGTTTAATTGAAAAGTTACAATTAAACCGCCCTTTGAGGATAAAGTTTGGAGCAGACCCATCTGCGCCTGATCTTCACCTCGGTCACACCGTTATTCTTAGAAAGCTAAAAGAGCTCCAAAAGCTGGGTCATGAGGTGATATTTCTCATCGGAGATTTCACAGCAATGATCGGCGACCCGACAGGGAAATCAGAGACTAGAAAGCCTTTATCCAAAGAGCAAGTGCTGGAAAATGCGAAATCCTATCAAGATCAGATATTCCGTATCCTCGACCGGGAAAAGACACAAGTAGTTTATAATAGTACCTGGTTGAGAACTCTATCTGCAATCGATATGGTTAAGCTTACCAGCAAGTATACAGTTGCACGAATGCTAGAACGGGATGACTTCGAAAAAAGATTTAAGAATGAGCAGTCTATATGTGTCCACGAATTTCTCTACCCATTGTTTCAAGGCTACGATTCAGTAGAGTTAAATGCAGACATTGAGATTGGTGGTACCGATCAGAAATTCAATTTATTGATGGGGAGACATCTCCAAAAAGAATACGGGCAAAATCCGCAAGTCATTATTACCATGCCGATCCTGGAAGGGACCGACGGCGTTCAAAAAATGAGCAAAAGCCTAGGCAATCATATCGGAATTACTGAAAGCCCGTCGAATATATTCGGCAAAATCATGTCAATACCAGATTCGTTGATTATTCGTTACTATAAATTGTTGACACCTTTATCTCCTGAAAAGATAACAGAACTTGAAGCTGGGCTTGCCAACGGCACTCAACATCCGCGAGAAGTCAAAGATAATCTAGCCTATATGATTACGCAAGAGTTTTGTGGTGACGAGAATGCAGCAAAAGCACGTGACGAATTCAAGCGTGTTTTTTCTAATTCAGGAATTCCGGATAATATTCCAACAATTACGCTTCCGGCAGAGGAAATAAAACTGGTTGCCTTTTTACAAGAACACGGCCTCGTTACTGGCAATAGAGAGTATTGCAGACTTATAGAACAAGGAGCTATTTCAATCAACGGGGAGAAGATAACCAGAGATACTTCCAGCATAATTCCTGAAAAAGATCTAATTATTAAGGTAGGAAAAAGGAAGTTCATAAAAATTATCCCCAAATAACCACGGGGGTCAGACATATATGCTATGATAACTACTAATTGCTTACATGAATTACAATGTTATCCGTGAAAGAGGCACCAAATGATCTATCCACCATTTGAACAATTCAAAGAAATGTCACTACAGGGGAATTTAATCCCCGTTTTTATGGAAATACCGGCCGACCTGGAAACCCCGGTTAGCGCGTATCTGAAAACAGAATCCCCGTTTTCCTTTTTACTTGAAAGTGTTGAAGGAGGCGAGACATTAGCTCGATATTCATTTATCGGAAGTGACCCTATGATAGTTTTCCAAGCAAAAGGGAATTCAATTAAAATCACTCAAAATGGCTCTACAGAACATCTTGAGGGCGATCCTATCCATAAATTGAAGGAACTCATGCACCAGTTTAATCCGGTAAAAATACCACTGCTTCCACGTTTCCATGGCGGTGCTGTAGGCTACTTCGGCTATGACGCAATAAGATATATTGAAAAAATTCCCAACAAAAATCCTGACGATCTTCAAATCCCTGATGTTCACTTTATGCTCGCCACAACAATAATGGCTTTTGACCATATCAAACATAAAATAATAATCATCGCTAACGCACTTGTAAAAGATGATCTCAAGGAGGCTTATGACACTGCGATTAACAATATCCATAGTATTCTCCATAAAATCAGTAAGCCGCTCGACCCGCAAAAACATAAGCTTACAAGCATTCTTCCTGAAAATGAAACCAAGTATACCTCCAACCTTACCCTCGATCAATTCAAAGAAAATGTCGAAAAAGCAAAACAATACATTTATCAAGGAGATATTTTTCAAGTTGTTCTCTCTCAGCGATTTTCAAAAAAAACTACATCGGACCCTTTCACAACCTATCGCAGACTCCGTATGGTCAATCCTTCTCCCTATATGTTCTACCTTAAATTCGATGATGCGATACTCATCGGCTCATCACCAGAAATTCTCGTACGTCTCGAGAACAACAAAGCGACACTGCGCCCAATCGCGGGAACAAGGCCCAGAGGGGCTACTCCAGCAGTTGATATCGAACTGGAAAAAGAGCTGTTAGCCGACATCAAAGAAAACGCTGAGCATATCATGCTCGTTGATCTGGGAAGGAATGACCTAGGACGGGTATGCAGCTATAATTCCATACAAACAACCTCGCTTATGCACATTGAACGATACTCACATGTCATGCATATTGCTTCAAATATAGAAGGGCAGCTCAATCCTCAATTCGATGGATTTGACTTACTCAGGGCATGTTTTCCAGCCGGAACAGTATCGGGGGCTCCCAAAATAAGAGCAATGGAAATCATCGACGAACTTGAAAACACTCAAAGAGGTCATTACGCGGGGGCGGTTGGTTATTTTGACTTTGCAGGAAACATGGATACAGGTATAATTATAAGAACTATTTTAATACATAAGGACACTGCCTATATGCAAGCGGGCGCAGGAATTGTGGCTGATTCCGATCCGGAAAAGGAATATATTGAAACAATTAACAAAGCAAAGCCACTTCTTTCTGTCTGCTAAAACAACCTGGAAATGGCAGTCTTATATAGTAAGCGGAAATATTCTTTGAATTTATACAAGGAGTTTTATTAATTCAATGATCCTATTCATAGATAATTATGATTCATTTACCTATAATCTTGTTCAGTATTTCGGCAAATTTGTTTCCGACATTCAAGTCTACCGGAATGATCAGATAACTATTGAACAAATTGAAGAACTTAACCCACAACTTATTGTTATCTCACCGGGCCCTTGTACTCCTAAAGAAGCGGGAATAAGCATTGAGGTTATAAAAAATTTCCATTCAAAAAAACCCATTCTTGGGGTCTGCCTTGGACATCAATCAATAGGATATGTTTTTGGCGGTAATATTATCAATGCAAAAACGCTTATGCACGGAAAAACATCGCAAATTTCTCATATTGGGAACGAGTTATTCGAAAACATCTCCTCTCCATTTACAGCAATACGATATCATTCACTCGTTATTGAAGAACAATCGATGCCTCAGTGCCTTGAGATTATTGCAAGATCCGAAGATAACGAAATTATGGCAGTTAAGCATCGAGAATTTCCAGTTTACGGAGTACAATTTCATCCCGAATCGATACTGACAAAAGCAGGAGAAACAATCGTCATGAACTTCCTTAAAATCGGAGGTTTACTGTGATGCAGACTATTTTCAATAAACTTCTTAACTTCGAAAACCTATCCTTTGAAGAAGCCTGCAGCCTTATGGACACAATAATGGAAGGAAGAGCTACACCGATCCAGGTAGGCGGGCTACTCACAGCACTACGCATGAAAAAAGAAACAATTGATGAAATATCCGGCATGGCCTACTCCATGAGAAACCATGCAGAAAACATCACTCCGGAAGGGGACGTAGTCGACACCTGCGGAACTGGCGGCGATCTATCTCATTCTTTCAATATCTCGACTACGGCAGCAATTGTTGCATCTGCCTGTGGTATAAAAATCGCAAAACATGGAAACAGAAGTGTTTCCAGTCTATGTGGTTGTGCCGACCTTCTCGAGGAACTGGGAGTAAATATCAACTTATCTCCATTACAAGTTGAAAAAACAATTAATACTGTCGGAATCGGATTTATGTTTGCACCCAGATTCCATAGTGCAATGAAATATGCAGTAATGCCAAGAAAAGAACTGGGAATCAGGACGATATTCAATATACTCGGCCCACTCACCAATCCGGCCAAAGCACAATATCAGGTTCTCGGAGTTTACAATGCGAATCTTACAGAAACGATGGCAAGCGTACTGAAAAAGCTTGGTTCAAAGCGTGCACTAGTTGTCCACGGCTATGATGGTCTAGACGAAATATCTATATCAGGACCTACGTTGATTACAGAGCTCTCCTTAAATGGCAAGATAACTACATATGATCTTGACCCACAAAAATACGGGTTACAGCTTGCTGAACGCGCTGCAATTACTGGTGGCGACCGCAAGCAAAATGCTGAAATAACGCGGTCAGTACTGACGGGAGAAAATAAAGGACCTCAACGTGACATCACGCTTCTTAATGCATCTGCCGCAATACTAGCTGCAAATAAAGCCGAAGATTTTCAGGAAGCTATCAATATAACCCAAAAAGCCATCACTAGCGGAAATGCAAAAGATAAATTATTTGAATTTATCAATTATACTCAAAAATTTAATTAACATGTTTTTAGATACTATAACTAATTATAAAAAAACCGTAATTGAGAATTTAAAAAAAGCTTATTCCTACCAGGAATTAGAACGATTAGCGTTGCAAAGAGAAGAAGTGTCTCTCACTAAATCTTTTGCTGAAGCATTAAGTACCCCCTCTCTTTCCCTGATTGCCGAAGTAAAAAAAGGTTCCCCGTCAAAGGGAATTATCCGGCATGAATTCAATCATCAACAAATTGCTCAGGATTTTGAACAACACGGGGCATCGGCGCTCTCAATTCTGACTGAAGAGAAATTTTTTTTTGGAAATAATCAGTACCTGACAGAAATACAAAAGATTGTAACTATTCCGCTCCTCCGCAAGGATTTTATTCTCGATGAAATCCAAATATTAGAATCGAAGGTAATCGGGGCAGATGCAATATTACTTATTGCCGCGATTTTAAACAAAAAACAAATATCAGATTATTATTCTCTCGCCAAAAGCCTAAAAATGGACGTACTCTGCGAAGTACACAACCAAGAGGAGCTGGAGATGGTCCTCGATACCCCTTGTGAGATAATTGGAATCAACAATCGCGATTTAAAAAGTTTTCAGGTCGACATTAACACCACGATTACTCTTCAGAGATTAATTCCTAAAGAAAAAACAATCGTCTGCGAAAGCGGTATAACCACAACAGAGCAGCTATCTAAAATTAACCAGCATAATATTCATGCAGTCTTGATTGGTGAAGGATTAGCAACGAACCCTGATTTACTACATTTCTGGACTTCTTATCCTATTTAGTTTATTTTACAGCCACGTAAAATAAATCACGCGGTTGCTCTCCGAAACTTTTCTATATCGTCATTCTTTGATGGCGTTAAAGTGCCAATCTTGCCCCGTAGCGCTATAGATTCTTTCCCCGTAATATGGTAACATAGTTTAGAATTTATTTGAGAATAAGGACACATATTGAAAATCAAAATTTGTGGAATAACAAACTTGCCGGACGCGCTTGATGCAGCAGCGTTAGGCGCTTCATCACTAGGCTTTATTTTCTCAAAAAGCCCTCGACAAATCAGCCAGCATGAAGCTAAAGCAATAATTAAAGAACTTCCTCCGTTCATAAGTACTGTCGGTGTTTTTGTTAATGAAAGCTTAGAATACATAAACGAAGTTACTCACGATTGCAAGCTAGACATTATTCAACTCCATGGAAATGAATCTCCCGACTTTTGTGCAAAAATAAATCGCAGAACCATAAAAGCAATAAGGATTTTCGGCATTGAAGACCTGAAAATCATCGATAAATACAAAAATGTCGTATCAGGGATCCTTCTTGATACTTATGTAGTAAATACCGCTGGTGGCACAGGACAGGCCTTTGATTGGGGTCTAGCTCATGAAGCCAAAAAGTATGGGATACCAATTATCGTTGCCGGGGGTATTAATCCTGACAACCTCGTTAAAGCCGTAAAAACAGCTAGTCCTTATGCGATAGATCTAAGTAGCGGCGTCGAAAAATTCCATGGCAAAAAAGATTATGAAAAATTGTCAAAACTCTTTCAAATAGCACATACTCTATAATTCTTTTTCTCTTATAAAATATTAAGATTGCTTACAATTCTTAGCAAATCAAACATTAGCATAAATGATATGATATATCGAAAAAAAAAGCCCAGGTACTAGTTAACAATCCTGGGCATTACATTTTTATGAAAAAAAAGCAATTTATTGTCTACTTTCAAAATAATTAGTAAAATCTCCTGGCTTTATATTATCAATAAAATCTTTAAATTTTTTCGTTTCTTCTTCATCTTTTTCTGTATTTACCATTTTGGCTTTAATCATTACCTGTTCCGCAACGAAGATAGGCGCATCAGTCCGCACAGCTAGCGCTATAGCATCAGAAGGCCGAGCATCTATTTTAATAATGTCTTTATCAGTGATATCTTCTTCGTCTTCCCCCTCTTCCACAATATGCATTTCGATTATTGCATAGAAGGTATCATCTTTTATCTCATTAATAATAACCTTATCAATATGTCCTCCCAAATTTGCAATAATATTGCTTAATAGATCATGTGTCATAGGCCGTGGTGGCTGAAAATTCTGAAGTTCCATAGCTATTGCAGCAGCCTCAAACATACCTATCCATATCGGGAGGAAATTGCGTTCTTCGATATCTCTGAGAAGAACTATTGGCGACATATTCCTAGGATCAAATCCTAATCCTCCCAGCTCCATTTCAATCATTATAATCCTCCTAAAAATAGCTTAATTAATTTAAAATATTAAATCTTTCTTATTATCTTCTACGAATTATACCAAAGATGGTTTTCAAAAACAATAAACAATAATCATAAGCAGCAATACCGCCAATTTAGCATATTCTCATAAAATAAAAAAAAGGCGTTTTAGAAACGCCTCTTTCATTAAATATAATAAAATATAATTTAGCTTTATGACTTAACAGTTTCAACGATCTTAGAAAAGGTATCTTTATCAAAAATAGCAATATCAGACATTATTTTTCTATCAATTTTAATATTTTTATTTTTAAGTTCATAAATGAATTTGCTGTATGACATGCCATTATTTTTAACAGCTGCACTAATTCTTGCAATCCATAGTTGCCTAAATTGTCTTTTTTTATTTCGTCTATCTCTATACGCATAAACAAGAGCATGAGTTACTGCTTGATGAGCTATTCGATATAATCTGCTCATAGAACCTCTAAAGCCCTTAGCCAAGTTCAATATCTTTTTTCTTCTTCTTCTCGCTACAAAACCTCTTTTTACTCTAACCACTATTTATCCCTCCTAATATTTATGCCTAGAACCGATTAATTTCTTCTTCAAACAAATTCATAGGCGCCTAATTACCGCTTATAGATAAGGCAACATATTCTTAACTTTTTTCTCATCAGCCCCGCTTATAACAACATCGCCATGCCTAGATCGTTTTAGCTTTGAACTTTCATGAGACAATAAGTGCTTAGAACCTTGCTTTCTTCTCATAAATTTTCCTGATCCAGTTACTTTGAATCTTTTAGCTGCTGCTTTTCTAGTCTTCAGTTTTGGCATTAGCCCTATCCTCCATTAAATTATTTATGCGTTAAAATTAAATTTATGCTTCTACCAGCATAACTGGCATCGCCTTCGGCTACAGCATGCTCTTTCAAGTCATTCAAGAACCGGTCCAGCAATATTTTACCAAGATCCATATGGGCCATTTCTCTCCCACGGAAATTTATTGTAATTTTAACTTTATTACCTTTTTCTAAAAATTTAATTGCCGCCCTATGCCGGACCTGATAATCGTGCTCCGATATTTTAGGAGACATTTTCAGTTCCTTTATAACAGTCGCCTTAGATCCTTTTTTAGCTTGCTTTAATTGTTTTTCTTTTTCGTACTTATAATGTCCATAGTCCATTATCTTACATACAGGCGGATCAGCATTTTCGGCGACAACTATTAAATCGAGGCCATCTTCTTCTGCTTTCGCTAGTGCTTCTTTTATTGACAAAACCCCTGCTGGCTTACCTTCACTGGTAATAACTCTTACCTCAGGAAATCTAATCTCTTCATTTATTAACGCTCGTTTGCTATTTATAGATACCCACCTCCATAGTTTCTAACAAGGATGCGATTATAACATTTAATAATTCATCCTGTCAAATTCCTTATTCATCAAGTTTATTGTTAATTGCCAATGAAAACTTATTTAACATTTCATTAATATTCATTATCTCGATATTACCTTTTTTCTTAGATCGTATAGAAACGCTTCTTGTTTCCATTTCTTTATCACCGACTACAAGCATATAAGGGATTTTCTTAACCTCAGCTTCTCTTATTTTATATCCCATTTTTTCATTTCTACTATCTAATTTAACGGCAACATTATTCTCTTTCAATAAAGCAACCAGTTCAGCTGCATATTCATTATGTCTTTCTCCAATGGGGATAATCAATACCTGAACAGGAGCTAACCATAATGGGAAGGCCCCAGCATAATGTTCAATTAGAATCCCTATGAACCGCTCAATTGAACCCAGAATAGCACGATGGATCATAACAGGCCTATGTTTATTCCCGTCTTGCCCAACAAAAGTAAGATCAAATCTTTCTGGCATAGAAAAATCCAGCTGGATTGTTCCACATTGCCATGATCTGCCAAGGCAATCTTTAACATGAAAATCAATTTTTGGCCCATAAAAAGCGCCATCACCTGCATTTATTTTGAACTTTATATTCTTTCTGCTTAAAGCATTCTGTAAAGCCACTTCAGCCTTACTCCACACTTCATCAGAACCAATTGACTTAGCTGGTCTGGTAGACAATTCAACATCATAATTTTTAAAATCAAATGTCGTATATATCTCTTCAACTAAGCTAATAATGTTAATTATCTCATCTTCAATCTGCGAGGGCTCACAATATATATGAGCATCATCCTGAGTGAACTGGCGAACACGAAATAATCCATGCAACACACCGGAACGCTCATGTCGGTGAACAAGCCCCAATTCAGCAAGTTTTATTGGCAATTCTTTATATGAATGATTAGCATTCTTATAAACCAATATTCCTCCCGGACAATTCATCGGTTTTATTGCATATGATTGATCATCTATTGTTACAAAATACATATTTTCACGATAATTATCCCAATGTCCGCTTTGATGCCAGAGATTCTCATGAAGGATAATCGGAGTCCTTATTTCTTCGTAATCATATTTTTTATGAACTTGTTTCCAATAATCTAAAATTTTATTATAGAGGCTCATCCCTTTAGGATGCCAAAAAACAAATCCCGGCCCCTCTTCCTGAAAACTAAAAAGGTCTAATTCTTTTCCTAGCTTTCGATGATCCCGCTTTTTAGCTTCTTCTAGCATATAGAGGTAATCATCAAGCTCCTTTTTTGTAAAAAAAGCCGTACCATAAATTCGTTGCAACATCTTATTACTTTCATTACCACGCCAATAAGCACCTGCAACTTTAATAATTTTAAATGCTACAATATCGCCAGTACTTTCGATATGAGGCCCACGACACAAATCAAAAAATTCGGCATTTCTATAAATTGTTACTTCATTTTCCGAAATATCATTCAATAACTCGAGTTTATAATCCTGTTTTGCTTTTTCTAGCAACGCCCTTGCTACCTCTTTGCTAACATTCTCATGTTGAAAAGGGACTTTACGTTTAATAATTTTCAGCATTTCTGCTTCAATTAATTGCAAATCTTCCGGGCTTAACGGATGCTGGATATCAAAATCATAATAGAACCCATCTTCAGTTGCAGGGCCGATTCCCAATTTAACATCAGGGAAAAGGTTAAGCACTGCAGCTGCCATTATATGGGCTGTACTATGTCGATAAACTTGCAAATCTATTTTGAGTTGGTTATTTTGGCTCATGAGTTGCTAATTAAGATTTATTGGCATGCTTATAATAAAACCATCAGAATCTTCCGGTATACTCTCAATATCATACGGATACTGTGCTAAATCACTCAACAGGAGAGGCTCTTTTCGTACCTGTTTAACCTCCAAAGGAGCTAAAATATTTTTATCAAGCTTAAAATCAACATTAACAAACATTTTTAGAATATCTTTTCTAGCCTTCCTGGATATTCCTAAAGAATGGAATATTTTATCAAGAAATTTAAGCTTTTCAGATACTAGGTTCTTCGGCTTAACTCTTACAATTCTAGGATTTTCAATCAACTTTATTACATTTTTTAAATTATTTTCCATGTTCGACATAACAGATTTTCCTAGCTCTTTCAATGCTTCCTTCTCATTCTTACCAATTCCAACACATCCAGGAAATTGTAATGTCGTTGCGATATATCGTTCATTGTCAATTTCAATTCTTATATCTAGTTGCTCTTCCAAAACTTTCCCTCCATTTATAGACCTAGGATAACATACCGTACATACCTTGTCCACTGCATTTTATATAAGATTAAGGCGAAATTATTGATGCCTAGCTGTCTTGTCATTTGATCTACAAAGACATCACAAAGAATTAGGTAATTATAATCTTTCACAGTAAAAGCATCTCTAAGTTAATTAAGTTCAGCATTTACCACAGAACCGTAACTCACTACACTTATTACTGATTTATTTTAAGGAAATTATGCTTTTAGGTGTTTACTAATTTTTGACAAACTGATATCGGTGTTTACGCACCCATCTTTATCAAGGACAACAGCAATCTTATTCTTAGGATTAAACTTATTACTGATAAAATTCTTGCGCAGGTCTTTTAACTCTGCCTCACAAGCAACTCCAATTATGAGATCTTCATCTGTCACGCTCAGGGTAGAAAATATTTTTTTAACCATGCTAGCGCCTGGCACGATATATACAATAAAACCTTGAGTCAATGCATCTTCTGTTATTTCTGTAATTTTGCACTGCCCGCATCGGACACATTTATAGCCTTCTTCATCTAATAATGCTTTACACACACCAACATTTCTAAGACAATGGGGAAGAAATAAAAACTTTCTCAACTATCTGTGGCTCCTATTTTTAAGACCTACCCTTAATGTAAACTGGCCAATCTCCGAACTTAAGACAATTTTATATCTGTTAATATCGAGAGTTGAAACAACCACGCTCTTTTTGTATATTATAGTTGGTGGCGATAGGGTGCTTTTCTTTCCCACTGCTTCTAATAAAATCGTTGCCCTTCCGGCAATAATATTGCCTAGTTCTGCAATTCCACTAAGGATAATTCGCTCAAGCTCTTTTCCATTAAGCAATGCCACTTCATTCATAATTCTTTGGACGACTCGATTTGCGGTATCAAAGGAAAGCTCAAGAAATACCTGCCCCTCTAATTCACCTTGCATTCCAATAATAACTGATATTTCCTCCGTTTGAAAATTCCCTGTTTCTTTTTCTACCTTGTGTTTAAACAAGCTCATTTTCAGTTCTTCCTTAAGAACTGTAGACGCGGCTAAAACAAACGGATCAATATAATCTTCCATAATTATCTATTTCCTAATTCGTTGATTTATAAGAATGAACAATCACTAGCCTTTTAAGGTATATAACATTTATTACATCAGGCATTCACTAATCAACAAAACTACTCATCCTCATCCGCTTCACGCAACCCTACATGGACTATTATCTCACCATACTGGGTTAATAATGGCACAAGTATCCTGCTAATATTTAATGTCGATATATTCGTACCTTCCCGCAAAATCAATGTTGGAGGAGAGAGGTTACAAGGGAAACCCGCGGCTTCCAACCCAATACCAGCTTTACCGGTTATTACGTTACCAAGTTCAGAAATACCGCTTTGAGCAAATTCATCAAAAACAAGCAATTCTTCACCCATCATAGCTGAAACTATCTTTTTCGCCGTTTTTTCTTTCATTCCATAAAAAACGTGACCTTCAACTTTACCGGTAACCCCAATAAGAACAGTAACCTCTTGTGATAAGAAATCGCCAGTCTCCAGTGTTAACCGCCCCTTTTTTATAGTAGCGCTAACTTCGGACTCTAATACACTTATAGCAGAAGAGATAAAGGGATTCATAAATTCAACTTTCACTATAATTACCTCCTTTATATTCTATATTCTTAGCCGATTAGTTTCTTAATTGTTGAAAGAACCTTTTCAGGTTGAAAGGGTTTAACAACAAAGTCTCTAGCTCCTGCTTTAATAGCATCCATAACCATAGATTGCTGTCCCATTGCCGAAAGCATCGCAATCTTAGCATTACTATCAAGCTTTCTAATTTCACTTACAGCAGTAATTCCATCCATTTCCGGCATTGTTACATCCATAAAAACCATATCAGGTTTTTCAGCTTTATACTTCTCTATAGCCATTAGGCCATTTTCCGCCTCTATTACATCATGACCATTTTCTTTGAGTAATTTAGAACACCTCATCCGCATAAAAGCTGCATCATCAACTATTAGAATTTTGGCCATACAAAATTCCTCCGTTCTTTAATATTCTTCAGCCATTTGGTCTGCAATAATTTTGTTTATTAGACTGGTAACATCAATAATAAGAGCAACTTTGCCATCACCTAAAATCGTTGCACCTGAAATGCCTCTGACATCTCCGATGTATTTATTCAAGTTTTTGATAACTATCTCTTGCTCTCCTACTAATGAATCTACCACAAAACCCACCTGTTTGTCACCTGTACTTACGACTACTATATAAATTTTTTCGGATCCATACCCTTTACCCAAATCAGGATAAAATATATTTTTAAGGCTCAATAACGGGAGCACATTCCCTCTGAGAATAATCGCTTCATGGCTCTTTATTGTTTTAATGTCTACCTTACGAATCTGAATCGTTTCCTGAACAGAAATTAGAGGAATAGCAAAAACTCTTTTATCAACATTAATAAGCAAAGCCTGAATAATAGCAAGGGTTAAAGGCAATTTGATATTAAAAATACTGCCCTTACCTTTTTGACTCTCAATTGCAATTTGTCCATTGATTTTCTCAATATTATTACGAACTATGTCCATCCCTACACCACGACCTGAAACATCACTGAGCTTCTCGGCAGTAGTTAATCCAGGGGCAAAAATAAGATTAATTGCTTCTTTTTCACTCATTTTTTCTGCTTTTTCTTTAGTGATTATCTCTTTTTCTATTGCTTTCTTCTTCAACGCTTCAGTATCAATTCCTCGACCATCATCTTCAACTCGAATAACAATATAGTTATCTTCATGAAAGGCAGATAACCTTACAAAGCCATCTTCAGCTTTCCCAAGATTGGTTCTAGTCTGAGGATCTTCTATTCCATGATCAATTGCGTTTCTCAAAATATGAATTAACGGATCGCTAATTTCCTCGATTACCGACCTATCAAGTTCGGTCGCCTGTCCTTCGATAACAAAATGAATTTTCTTTCCACATTTGTTCGCAGTATCTCGTACCATCCTTGGAAATTTCGAAAACACATTCCCAATAGGAAGCATTCGAGCCTTCATAATCTCTTCTTGAAGCTCACCGGTAACTCTTCCAATACGAAGTGAAGATTCCAACATATCAGCAATTAAGCTATCATCTTCATATTTTTTCGTTAGTTTAGAACCTAATTGGTAGATACGGGTTCTATCGATAACTAGCTCTCCAACCAGGTTCATAAGCGAATCAAACTTTTCTACGCTAACACGGACTGTTCTACCCAGTTTAGAAGACGTATTAGTCTCGTTATTTCGTGCGTTTTTCTCCTTGCTCGTTTCCAAGGATCTTTCTTCAAGATCAACATCGTGCACCATTAAATTTGCTAACTCGTCAACAGTTTTAATAGTCTGCTCAATTGTTTGTTTATCATTATCTGAAGCAACAAGAAGAGCAACAAAATCTTCAACTTTTTCAGAATAAATATCCTCAATCGGCGGATTAGCAAGCAGCACCTCGCCTACACCCAGAATTTCATTAATTAGCTGAAATGCCCTTACTGCTTTCATTTGACACTCTGAAACAAAATTTGAATAAATAAAATAAGTTTCCTTATTATTCTGCTTAGCCTCATCAATGGTTTTTTTAACGGCCTCATCAATCAGAAAACACTCCGAAATATCTTTTCTATATTTTTGCCCTGAATGAACAGATAGCCCTTGCTGGGTTTTGTCTCTCGTTACGATCTGGCCCTTACTTCGAGAATAAAAATCATTCAGTTTTATCACCAACTCAGCAATATTAACATCAGAATCAGTATTATTTGAAACATCCTCTTTTAACGCTCGCAAGCTATCAAGACACTCAAACACTACATCAACAATATCGGAGGTAACAGCAAGCTGCCCTTTTCTTATAACATCGAATATATTTTCCATAAGATGAGTAAGCTCGGTCATCTTAGTTAGACCAAGCGTTGCTGCTCCACCTTTCAAGGTATGCGCAGCTCTAAAGATTATCTGCAAGATGCTTTCATTCTCTGGATCTTTTTCTAGTTTTATTAAGTTTTCATCGAGCATCTGCAATTGTTCTTCAGCATCGTCAAGAAAAACTTTTAATTCCTCTTCAGTTATTCCAAGATCAATCCCCATATCAAACCTCTCTCTTTAATACTGTTATTGATCGCAAATCGGATACTTCATCTATTAGCATTTTTATATCACTCTCGTTAAGATTATCACTATGATATAAGAATCGGACTCCGTCATCCACTTTACTCAAATTCATGATATCATCCTCAGATGGGCTTGTTTCTATAATAGCCCCTTTTTCCCGTAATATACAAATAAATTGAAAACAGCGAACTGACTTCATCTCAGTTTGCTCATCAAAAATAATAGATATATCATAGAGATTGCCCCCGTTTTTCAATAAATCATGGACCTTTTCCCGTAATTTCTCCGTAAGCTCAATCGGACCTTCAGCCAAGCTCTTCGCTGGCTGAACAATGATAGAATCATCATCACTATCAACACTATCGGATATATATGCCTGCCGTATTTTTTTTAATATCCCCTCTAACATATATTCTCCGTTTCGTCTTTCTAAAACATCATCCAACATCGAAGACAGCAGGTCTCGAGATTCGGACATGATGTCAAGCATATCAGATGACCAGGAAATCTTTTTTTCTTTTAAAGTCAGGAACATTTTTTCCAATTCTTCGGAGAGGTTTTTAAGGGACCGAAACTCTATAAGAGCTGCGAACCCTTTCAATGTATGCGCTGATTTAAAACAATTAAAAATTATTTCTTTGTCTTCTTTTCCCTCGATCAATTTATCATAAGAATTAGAAAATATTTCGATATAATCCGTTAATTCTTGAAGAAATATTTCTTTTTCCTCCGGGTCCATGTCATCAGTTTTACTTGAGGAAACCTCATCTACTCGCAAAACGTTTCTGATTTCCTTGATAACATAAGACTCATTGATTGATGCCACCTCAGACTTGTCAAATTTATCATAAATCCTGAATAGCGCATTCTTACAATCAATAAATACGGGAATATACTGTTCATTCCAGACAAGGAGCCCTGAACAGAGCTGAGAACTGAATTGCAAAAGACAAGCTGAAAGTTCTATAAAATCTTTACAATAAGTATAATCTGACATTCCTACTAAGTTATTGATGCACATATATATATCATCAAACTCTACATCAGCACGAATCGCCTCACCCGAAGCCAAAAAAGCAACTAAGCCATCAAATTTACAAATAATTTCTTTATATTCAGGAAGAAAAACTTCTAGCTCTTCTTTAGATATTCCTGTATCCATTATTCTTAGCCCTCAATTAATTCGATGAGATTTGTCTCAAATCCCTGCATTTTTTTTTTGATGGATAATATCTTCTCTATATCAAGTAGTATTATCATTCTATCACCTTGCTTACCAATACCTTTTAAATAATCAGAATCAACACTAGAAATAAGCGGAGAAGGCGGATCAATTGAACTAGCATCTATCCTGATTACTTCCGAAACCGAATCAACAACCATCCCAACAACAATATGCGCGACACTAACAACAACAATTCTGGATGTCGATGTATGCTCTTTCTTTTCCAGTCCAAACTTAACTTTTAAATCGATAACCGGAATTATCTGACCACGAAGATTTATAACTCCGAGAATATGTTCTCCGGCATGAGGAACATCTGTAATTGCAGGCAAACGAATAATCTCTTGGACACAACTGACATTAATTGCAAATGATTCTTCTAATAGCTCAAATGCCACCAATTGGAGCAAGGTATCTTCAACATTTGTTACTTCCATATATTCATCCTTCCGAGCTTTCAAACAGTCCCCGAAAGCCCTCACTATGTAGTAAAAGTAATTATAAAATAATTCGCCCGGAAACAAATTTATATTACTATCTAGCAACTTTTTATTACCAATATTATAGCGCTTCTTTATAGTATATAAAATTTATTGTTTTTATGTCAAATTTGTATTATCCAGCAAATTCAAAGATTACTTCTCCATTTGCCTCAAAATATCAAGAACATGCTGAACTCTATGCTCCCAGGTATGCTTAGCAATAACCTTTTCATGGAGCTTCTTAGCAAATACGGAACGAAGTCCATCGTTATTTAAAAAATGGGTAACCTTTTCAAGTAGATCATTACGATCCTTATAGCAAACAATCTCGTCTTCATCAAAAAGCTCCACCACGCTATCCCGATAATCGGATAATACAAACCCTTTCGAGGCCCCGACATCAAAAATACGTTGGTTAATTGCCATTAATAAATGCGGAGAGGTTATATTTAAATTTATTTTGCTCTGATTATAAAGATGATTAAGGACAATATTATAGGAAATTGCCGGATTAACCAAAATATTTTTATTAGCCAGCTTCGTCCAACTGCTAGTACCAAAAACATGCGTTAGATATTTTGAAGCTACCCCATATATGACCTGCTTCCTTATCATAGTGTTCAATTTGGCATCGAGCAAATAAAACAATTTAAGAAACGATTCATCATGAATATCCATTGAATTTACATGCCGCTGATGGATATATTCATTTTCAAGAAGCTCATAAATATTAGCCCCTCCCTGACGCATATAGGATATGATAAGCTTGTCATAAAGATCCCGGTCTTGAATAATCAGCTTATCGATTTGCGTGTTCAGCGTGTCCTCCTCGGCGATTGATCCTACAAAACTTATTTTAAATAGATTTTCCACCTTATCAAAAGGGAAAAAACGGTGAGGATTGGTAGCCAGAGGCAAATAATAAACGTTGCGATATCCTTGCTCTTCTAATTTTTGTTTTAATATTTTATCCCATATGAAAACTGCCTTTAAGCTATTAAAAGAATATTTACTTTTATCTAATAGTGCGATCGGAAAATCAAAAAAGAACATTATATATGGAATTTTTTGCTCATCAAGAAAATGAAGAGGCTTTCCTTTTTGATATATCAGCCCGCTTATTCCGAGCATAAAAACATAATCAGGCATAAAGTCTTTAATAAATTTCATTGCAATGTCGTTATCAAATGTATGATTAGGCTCAATTAAGGGAAAATAAACAGCAATATGTCCCAGCCTCTCGAGTGATATCTTGATATCGTCAATAATATAAGGAAGTACGATTCCACTTGTCGGACAGATAATAATTTTTAATTGTCTCATAATAGTATTTTATCACCGAACGTTTATGACTTATAATTTACTTATAATTTTCTCGATTTCCACTACCCGGTGGGCCCATGTATGACATGAGAGAACTTTTTGGTATAATTTTTCTGCAATTATATCCCGCGACATATCATGTTTCAGATAATAAGTTGCTTTATCAAACAAATCTTTCTTATCATGATAAACTACAAATTCTCCTTCATCGAAATATTCGAATAGTCCTTCTCTATAGTCACTCAAGACAAAGTTCCTGGTTGCCCCGATATCAAACATACGTTGATTTATAGTTGTTACCAGTTGAGGTGCTGTAATATTTAGATTTATTTTGCTCTGACTATAAACAATAGGCAGGGTATCATAGGTTACACTGGGTTTTAATTTCAGCTTATCATTATTAATATTTTCCCAAATCTTATTGCCAAAAACTGTTACATGAAAATGAGAAGACATGCGGTGTATGATCTGCTTTCGGAGCAAGGTGTTTAACTTTGACTCGGCAATATAATAAATATCTCTATAATTCGGATAATCCGATATTTTCGATATATGAAATTCCTCACAAAGGTACCCGGCGACAATCTCGTAAAGATTAGGATATTGTTCCTTGAGGTACGTTTTGATCGCCCAGTCACAACAGGCTTGATCCTGAAAAGATAACTCGCGCAGTCGCGAGTTCAAGACTTTTTCATTTTCAACAAATCCAACGAAGCTTAGATCCATCATTTTATTAAGCTGACGAGGTATGAATCGTTCGGGATTGGTGGCAAGAGGCATATAGTAAACATTTTCGAATCCAGCTTTTTTAAAGAGGCTGACATAATACTTATCCCAGATAATAATAGCCTTCAAATACTGGTACGAGTGTGAGTTATCGCAAAGAAAAATATACGGAAAATCAAAGTTAAGAGAAATATAAGGAATCTGCTGCTCTTCAAAAAAATAAGTTCCTGTCTCCGGAAAAGAAATGAACCCATTTGTTCCAATCATGAATACATAATCCGGTTTGAAGCTTTCGCAAAAGTCTATAGCAATTTGATAATCAAAACAATGACCAGGCATTAAAAGAGGGAAATAAGCAGTAATGTGCCCAGATTTCTCCAGTGCATTTTTTATATCGTCCAGTATGCTGGGGAGTACACCGCCAAGTGTTGGGAAGAAAACTAATTTTAATGGCCTCATAGTATTATGATATCATAACTCTTTTTTAGTGAGCTTTTGTTTGACGGCCTCGAACATGGTAACAGCACCTGCCGCAGAAACATTTAACGAGGTTATTTTGCCCAGCATTGGTATCTTCACCAAAAAATCACAATTTTTCTTTATATTATGAGATACACCTTTCCCTTCACTACCTAGAATAAGAGCAATAGGTCCGGTTAAATCTGCTTCAAAATATATCTTATCGGAATCACCCTCTACACCAACAATCCATAAACCGGATTGCTTTAGTTTTTCGATTATCTGGCTCAGACTGTTTGAACGATGAATCTTCATATGTTCCGCAGCTCCAGCACTGGTTTTGGCAACCACCGCAGTCACCGTAGTGGCACGATGCTTCGGGATAACAATCCCATGGATTCCGGCAGCTTCTGCAGTTCGAATAAGCGCTCCGAAATTATGAGGGTCCTCAATTCCATCCAGTATAAGGATAAATGCTGGCTGTGTTCTTTTTTTTGCTTCCTTCAAAATATCTTCAAGTTCATAATAATTATAGGGACTTCTATAAGCAACAATACCTTGATGAACTTGATCTCCGGCAAGCAGATTAAGTGATCTGGACGGGACCCAGGTATAAGGAATTTTTTTTTCCTTTAGCAAATCGAGAATTTTATCTATGCGTGCATCTCGATGAAGCGTATTGGATAATTCAACTTTATTGATAGTAACTCCACTCTCAAGGGCTTCAACAAGAGGATTCTTGCCAAATATTATGTCATCCCGAATTATGTTTTCATGCATAAAAGATCGCTTTCTTTTCCGTTATTGAGAGTTATAAATATTTGTTCTAATACTGAAAAACCGTCCAAAAGCTCTTGTTCTCCAATTATCAACGGAGGAGCAATTCGGATGATATTACCGCCGATACAGTTAATCAAAAGTCCTTTCGATAAAGCGTTTATAACAATCCCAGCACAATCAATTGATGAATCGAGTTCAATTCCCCACATCAAGCCAATGCCTCGAATATCCTTAATGAAAGGAAATTTTTGTTTATATTCCCGGGTAGCGGCACAAATAACAGACTCCATTTTGATTACGTTCCCAACGATATCCTCTTCTTCGATGATTGAAATGACTGCTGATGCAGAGCCACAAGCAAGCGGATTCCCGCCAAAGGTCGAAGCATGATCCCCCGGTTGAAAACAATTGGCAACCGGATCTTTTGCAATGATTGCACCAATAGGATAGCCGCCACCAAGTCCTTTTGCCAAGCATATGACATCGGGTTTAATCCCATAATGCTCATGAGCAAAAAAGGTACCGGTTCTTCCAATTCCTGTCTGAATTTCGTCTAAAATTAAAAGTATTTGTTTCTCTTCACAGAGCTGAGCCAAAGACAGCCAAAACTCTTTAGTCGCCACATTGATCCCGCCCTCACCTTGGACAGGCTCGATCAGAATCGCACACGTTTTCTCAGATACTAAGTCTCTGATAGAAGCTATATTACCAAATTCCGCGTAAAAGAATCCTGCAGGTAACGGCTCCAAATCTTTCTGATACTTTTCCTGCCCGGTCGCAGTAATAGCAGCCAGAGTTCTTCCATGAAAAGATTTTTTCATAGTAATAATCTCGTAGCTATTTTGGCCTAGGGTTTTCTTCCCGTATTTTCTTGCCAGCTTTATTGCGCCTTCAATCGCCTCAGCGCCGCTGTTACAGAAGAAAGCTTTGCCTCGGCCAAACTTATCACACAATGTTTTAGCAAGGATACCTTGCTCTTTTATTATAAAAAGGTTTGAAACATGTATAAGTTTATGAATCTGGGCTTCTATTTGAGAGACAAGCTTCGGATGCCCATATCCAAGACTATTTACAGCCACCCCAGCAATAAAATCCAAGTACTTGTTTCCATCGTAGTCATAAAGAAAGCACCCATGTCCTCTCTCAAAAACTATTTTCTGAGGATTATAAGTAGGCATAATATATTCTTTATATTGGCTAACATAATCTTGCTGAGACATAATAACTCCTTTTTAGAATAGCTGATTGTCTTTCATAAATCATCAAGATAATTTCAGTTAAAAATCGTTAATAATTAACGCCAATTATATCACTTCTACTTCTGATGAAATAGCGCCATTTTATAATTTTTTAAATATAAGGATATACGACAAGGCTGCTCTGATCACGGAGCAATTAAGCTCGAGGATGAGCTTGCAGATAAACTTTTCTTAATTTATCTTTCGTCACATGGGTGTATATCTGGGTAGTGGAAAGGCTGCTGTGCCCCAGCAGTTCCTGTACCGCACGAAGATCGGCACCGCCATCGAGCAACTCCGTAGCAAAAGTATGTCTGAGTGTATGGGGAGTGATAAGTTTGGATATTCCGCATTTTAAAGCGATATCTTTAATAATTCGCTGAACACTTCGTTGAGTAAGGTTAGTCCCTTTATAGCTCAAAAAAAGTGTGGCATTTCTATGATTTAATTTGGGAACTAGTTCTGGCCTAACGTGGTTAATATAGTCCATGACAATCTTTTTGGCTTTTTTGCCAATGATAACAATCCGCTCTTTGCTTCCCTTGCCTGTAACCAACACTTCATTTTTATGAAAATCTATATCTCCGATTTTAAGAGTAAAAAGTTCAGAAACCCTTATTCCCGTGGCAAAAAGCAGCTCAACGATTGCCTGATCACGCAGTCCAAGCTTATAAGTAGAAAAATCATAGGACAGCATTTTCTCTAGCTCTTCCGGAAGCAAATGAGACGGCAGCTTGTGGAGAAACTTCGCTAAAGAAATTTTTTTCCATGGATTGCTTTTCTGATGGCCGGAATACTGAAGGAACTTCCAGAAAGACCGAAGTGTGGATATCTTTCGATTAATTGAGCGGTGATTATTTCCGTATTTTTGTTCTAAAAATATAATGAATTTCCTACCGGTAATATTATCCATGTCAGAAACCCAGGAAATATCGTTAATCGATAAAAATTCTTTAAACTGTGCCAAGTCTCGTCTATACGCCTCAGCTGTATGCGGAGAGAAATTTTTTTGAAAAGTTAAATGAACAATAAAATTATTGATCAAAAACTCAATATCCATTGTTATGCCAAATTATATTGCGCTCTTTTTTCATCAGTAAGTGTTACATATTTATTATTTTCAAAAACCCATTCATCTTTTTCTTTTTCACGGATATCTATATGTACAAACTGCTCTTTAGGATAAAATCCTACTCCAGTTAGCTCAGGAAGAGTTCTCACGAATTTAAACACCGTATCCAATTGCACACCTTCAACTCGAAAATCTGCGGCCTTCCCAAGGGCGTGATAACTTTTATTAACATTCAGCGGGTCAAGGGCTTCAGGACATTTAAAACCGTAAATGACAAAAACCCTCTTTCTAAAATGTGCGGATACAAGCTCTAATGCACCAACAATCCCAAGGCTTATCTTAAACTTACCATTACAATGCCCGCATTTGCACGCAAAGTCTTTTTTATTAAAATGATCACTCAAATTGCCCATAGCTTCTCCTTATTCAATCTTCATCACTAAGGCGCCTTACGTTTTACCAAAGGCTTAGTTGCCATAGTTGCTATATTGTACCTTAAATAAACCGGTTGGTACAATGTCTGTTTTAGTTATTACGTATCAATATTGAAATTTGATGAAGAAAGACGAAAAGAATCTTCCTTCTCGTAATCGACTCTACCTGTTTGGATCATCTGCGAGATTCTTTCTTCAAGCTTAAAATAATCTTGGATAACAGTATTGGAAGCCAAGTCAGAGCTGTTATTTCCGTTAATATAATGATGTACGGCAGAATCTTCAACAATTTTAAGCTCAATCGGGATCTTTTGCTTATGACTTGGACAATAGTATAGCCCCACCCGTATTTGATAAGCCGGTTCATTCTTCGATACATTAAATTTTTGTTTTAGCAAATTATGAGGTTTAATTGAGACAATGAGATGATGCCGCCCGAACTTATCTCCCACCAGATGTGTCATATCTTGATCGGATGGAGCTGGAGCACCATTCGGATGGGAATGATACATCCCCATAATTTGCAATTTCGCATCCTTAAAGAATTTTTGAGCGAAATAGATATCATCCTCCGTGATAGAGAAAGTATCTTTTGCCTTCAGCCCGGTATATTTGTTCGCCAGGGGGAAAATGCCAAGAATAACATTATCTAATCCACCGAAAAAACCACCGGTTTCGCTTGGATAATTTTCTACAACCTGCTGATTCATTAATTTAAACTGTCGCTTGATTAAAATAAGTTGTTGTGTTTCCATCTGCGTACTTACATTATACCGTAGATTGCGATGTTTTAGAAATATTTTTAATATACCAAGAAAATATTAAAGCCTCCGGTTGGAGGCTTTAATATAGTAATGCCACTCAGCTATTAAGCTTCAATATATCGTTTAAACGTTACTGCGATGATAATTCCTACAAGTGGATAAGCAACAAATCCGGTAGTTAGCTCAAGCTTAATAAAGTCGACAACTTGCGGGTTGTGCAAAAAAGAGCTAATCACATTAGGCAATGTCTGTATCATCCAGATAATAATACCAAAAAACAATCCCTTGGTTACCGGATTGTTTCCCTCCAACCCTTTATGGATAGCATTATAAATGAGCACAAGAATTAACCCTACCATAAAATTGTAAAACAAAACGCTAACCATCCAATCCTTCGCATTTAAAGCAATATTACTCATGAATACGGCAAGGCTGGAACTCTCAGTTATCGCGCCTATCAAAGCAAGAAAAAACCCAGCCGGAATACCCGCTATTATAATTCTTTTTAACATTTGCATTCTGCCCTTTACCATCAAATCTTACCTCCTATTATAATATTTTGTTACCATAATAGCATAATTAAAAAATCAAAAGCAAGAAACCCACATAAAATATATATTTTATAATATAAACCTATTTAAATTAATGTGCCCCAAAAAAAATCACCTCTGCCCAGTTACTTTTTAAATTTGTATTATAAATCAAAAAAAGCATTAAACTCCAATTTATAGTGCAAATTTACATATCCGTGATTCGACCATTAACTAGAAAAAGGAATTTAAGAAAACTAGAACAAAAAAAACAGACTTACATAAGCAAAAAAGATATTCTTGTCCAACAAAGAAAAAAACTATATTATGATAGACCTATGAAGTTTGAGATAATCAAAAAGTCAAAACATTCAAATGCACGCATCGGAAAACTGGAAACAGCGCACGGGATTATCAACACGCCGGTGTTCATGCCTGTGGGCACTCAGGCAACCGTCAAAACTCTGACACCTGAAATGCTGCATAATACACAGGCTCAAATTATTCTTTCAAACACATATCATCTTTATTTAAGACCAGGCGTGGACATTATCAAAGCTGCCGGAGGTCTTCACCGGTTTATGAATTGGAAAAAGCCCATACTGACCGATAGCGGCGGCTTTCAAATATTCAGTCTTGAGGGACTGCGCAATATTAATGACAATGGAGTTATTTTTTCATCTCACCATGATGGTTCAAAGCATCTACTGACTCCAGAAAGTGTTCTGCAATTGCAATTAGATTTCGGATCAGATATCATCATGCAGCTTGACGAATGTGTCCCAGCAAATGCTGAATATGACAAAACACTTGAAGCCTTAAAACGAACAACAAATTGGGCTAGACGTACGAAAAAATATTTTTTAGAGTCCGGTCGACAGAATCAAGAGGTCTTTGCTATAATACAGGGGGGAATGTTCTCGGATTTACGCAAAAAATCTGCCGAGGAACTTGGCGAATTAGATTTTTTTGGTTATGCTATTGGCGGATTGAGCGTTGGAGAAGAAAAACCATTAATGTATGATTTAATGGCGAGTACTTCATTAATACTCCCGGAGCAAAAACCGAAGTACCTCATGGGCGTAGGTGGGCCGGAAGATATTGCATGGGGTATCCAATGCGGGATTGATATGTTCGACTGCGTTCTGCCAACAAGGCTTGCGAGACACGGAACGTTACTGACAAATAATGGGAAAATAAATATAAAAAAACAGCTTTATGCGAAAGATTTCACACCAATAGACGAATGTTGTGATTGTTATACTTGCCAGAACTATACAAAGGGATATTTAAGACATTTGTTCAGAGCAAAAGAAATACTTGGGTTAACATTAATGACGATTCATAACATAAGATTTTTGGTTAAATTAACGGAAGAAATTAAAAGAAACATAGAACTGGAATAAAGGAGTTTAGATAAATGAAAAATATAATAAAATGGAAGATGCTCATTATATTACTTCTTGCAGCAGCTTCAATCTTTATTTTATACACTAAACCCCTAAATTTAGGGTTAGATCTGCAAGGCGGAATGTACCTGGTCCTTGAGGCCCAAGAAACTCCAGAGGTTAAAGTAGACGCTGACTCGGTAAAAGGAATAGAAGGCGTTATTAGGAATCGAATTGATTCACTGGGCGTCGCCGAACCGATTATCCAAATGAAAGGCAAAAAACAAGTAATAGTTGAATTGCCAGGAATAAAAGATCCAGCAAGAGCAATTAAGCTTATTGGAGACACTGCATTATTAGAATTCGTAGAAGCGGAATACGCACCAGGGGACACCAGTATACTGACCCCTGAAAAAATCAAAAAATTAGCTGGCGAAGATGCACGGTTAGCAACCTTTTCTGTGTATGACAATAAAGGGAATATAGTTGATGAAAAGCCGATAATTTTAAAAAACACAGTATTGACTGGCGCAGACCTTAAGACATCCCGACCGGAAACTGACAGCTATGGACGTCCGGTTGTCGGCATAGAATTTACACAAAAAGGCGCAAAAAAATTCAGAGACGTTACTGCAAAAAACATTGGGAAACCGATAGCTATTGTGCTAGATAATAGAATTATTTCGGCTCCTGTCGTTAACGAAGCGATCCCCGCAGGTAAAGCTGTCATAACCGGAAGTTTTACTCCACAAGAAGTTGGAGATCTCGTTATCAAACTTAAAGCCGGAGCTCTTCCGATTCCGGTTGAAATTGTTGAAAACAAGATTATTGGTCCGACACTAGGAAAAGATTCCATAAATAAAAGCTGGACAGCAGGTATTTATGGTTTTATCGCAGTAGCAATTTTCATGATACTCTATTATAGACTTCCAGGACTTATGGCAGTCATTGCACTCTCCTTGTATGTAATTTTCAATTTGGCAGCACTTTCTATTTTTAATGCGACCTTAACCCTGACGGGTCTTGCAGGTATTATTTTATCGATGGGGATGGCAGTTGACGCGAACGTGTTAATATTTGAGCGGCTCAAAGAAGAACTTCGCTCAGGAAAAACTGCACGAGCGGCCCTGGATGCCGGATTTAAGAGGGCATTTACTGCAATATTTGACACGAATACGACAACGGTAATTTCAGGATGCGTCCTGTTTTTTCTTGGGACTGGAACAATACGAGGGTTTGCGGTAACCTTAACTCTCGGTGTCATCGTCAGTTTCTTTACTGCCATATTTGTTACTCGAACATTTATGGAAGCTATCGTCAAGATCAGACCTATCAAAAGTGATATTTTAGTAAAAAGTTAAGGGGGGAACCTACCTTGGAAAAAAAAGCATTTGATTTTATAGGAAAAAAGAATTTATGGTTTATACTATCAATATCAATCATAGTAATAGCCTTTTCGGTTATTGGATTTAGATATATCGCCTACAAACAATTCTTTACCCTAGGGATTGACTTCACGGGCGGGTCATCGATTGTGCTACGCTTCGATGCCCTGGACAAAATAAGTCAAATAACAAATCCCGACAAAAAAAACCAGGAAAAAGATAAATTCTTAAATAATGTACGAAGTATTTTAGGCGAATTCCAGTTAGAACAAAGCAGTGTTCAATATTCAGAAGGCAAAGACATGCGATCTGAAGATTTGATGATAAAGACCAAACCATTGGATAACGAAGTCCGGCAAGGCCTGTTGAATACCTTAGAAACAAAACTCGGACGAATGGAACTATTAGAATCAGATATCATTGGCCCGTCAATCGGGGCAGAACTAGCGTCCACTTCAGTTAAGATCATATTTATCGCAGTTGTCCTCTTATTAATTTATATTACATTCCGATTCGATTTCCCCTATGCTATCGCAGCAATCGTTGCGCTATTACACGATACCCTGTTAACAATAGGTCTCGCAGGAATGTTTAAATTCGAAATTGATACAGCATTTGTCGCGGCGATACTTACTATCTTAGGTTATTCGATTCACGATACTATCGTTATATTTGATAGGATCAGGGAAAATGTACCTCTACTAAAAAGCAAAGAAACGTTTTTTAATATAGTTAATATCAGCATCAGCCAAACATTAGCAAGATCAATTAACACAGTATTAACTGTCGAGTTAACATTGCTATCATTGCTGGTATTTGGTGGAGAGACTATTAAGACTTTTTCCTTAGTACTTTTGCTCGGAGTCTTTTTTGGGGCGTATTCATCAATTTTCATTGCAGGACCGATACTGGTTATGATCAAAAAATGGCAAGAAGTTGAGTAGCGGACATCTTTTTTTTTATTGCTTATCTATAAATTTTAAACTAATAGTTTCATACTTTTTATAATATGACAGAAGAAATTAAAAAAAAACATAAATTTAAAAAGATTTCTCCTTCAATAATTGATAATGTTCCCCGTCAAAAGATTTCAGATGTACGTTACGATATCATAGGAATCGTTTTTCTATGTCTAGGAATATTCTTATTCATCAGCAATATTTATCCTGATGCTACTGGAATTATCGGTGGCACTATTGTCTCGGCACTATTGCATTCCATTATAGGAAAAGGAGTGTTTATTCTTCCGATATATATATCCCTGGTTGGCATCTTTATGCTTTTCGGATATGTTTATATTCATTTCGGGTTACGTCTCATAGGTGTTATTGTTGGTTTTTTTTCAATTATATCTTTATTAGAATTATTCAAAAGCGGCATAATATCAAGGTTCACATGGCCACCTTCATTTAATGGTGGGGGCATAATCGGATATCTCATAAGCTATTTACTCCAGTTAATAGTAGGGATTAAGGGCGCATATATTGTTATCATTGCCTCAGTGCTATGCTCTCTTCTATTAATTTTTAACATTAAAGTTAAAGATATCCTCATTGTCTCATTAATCCTTTCAAAAAAAATACTTTTAATAATCAAAAAGATAATTATTATTCTTTTTAAAAAACAGGCACCGGTAATTGCAAAAGAAAAGCCACAGAAGAAATTTGAGAAACACTTTGCTGTCGAGGCTTTTGTTAAAGGGGAACCGTCTATCGAAGAAACAGAAAAAATAATCGATAAAGAAAAACAGAAAGAGGATATCAGGAAAAAATTATTCCCTGAAGTTAATCCGGTCGAAAAAGATAAAAAAGAAAGCCTAAAAAAGGAAGAAAAAAAACAGGAAAGCCCTCCACCGATTTTATCTAAAAGCCTTGATACAATTGATGACAGCATTAGCTATCAGATCCCGTCAATCAACCTCTTAAACGATTACAAAACTGCTTCGTTTAAAAAGCAAAACATCCAAGAAGAAATAATTAAAACAACGCAAAAACTGGAGGATACCCTAGCCAGCTTTAAAATCGAAGCGAAGGTTGTGTCCATCAGCCAGGGACCGGCAGTCACCCGCTATGAAGTACAACCCGGCGCTGGAATTAAAGTTAGCAAAATAGTTAATCTCTCGGATGATTTGGCGCTCAGTCTAGCGGCCACGGGAATAAGGATAGAAGCGCCGATTCCAGGGAAATCAGTAGTCGGAATTGAAGTGCCGAATAAAACTGTAGAAATGGTAAACATGCTATCTCTTGCAAAAACAGATAAGTTTGCTGACCTGTCAGACAAGCTACTCGTTGCAGTTGGTCTCGATATCGAAGGTGCCCCACTCTTCATGAACCTGGCAGAAATGCCTCACCTCCTTGTTGCGGGAGCAACAGGTTCTGGTAAAAGTGTTTGTGTAAACTCTTTAATTATTAGTATTTTACTTAGAGCTGCACCTACTGAGGTTAGATTCTTAATGATCGATCCAAAGCAAGTTGAGTTGAGCAATTACAATGGCATACCCCATCTATTAGCGCCTGTCGTTACCGATCCATCTAAAGCAGCGGCTACTTTAAAATGGGCTGTGCTTGAAATGAACAAAAGATATGAAGAATTTGCTAAAATCGGAGCACGAAATCTGGAAGCTTTCAATATAAAAGTAGAGGAGATGGGAAAAGAATACACTGAAGAAGTCGATAAAATATTTATTCCTCAAAAAAAACCATATATTGTTGTAATAATCGATGAACTAGCTGATCTCATGATGGTAGCCTCATCAGATGTTGAAACAATGATAGCCAGATTAGCACAGATGGCCAGAGCAACAGGGATACATCTGGTGGTCGCTACGCAACGACCATCAGTTGACGTTATTACTGGCCTTATCAAAGCGAATATTCCTTCTCGGATATCATTTGCCGTCTCATCCCAGATTGATTCAAGAACTATTCTTGACGTAATGGGTGCAGAAAAATTGTTAGGCAAGGGAGACATGCTCTATAAACCTGTCGGCGCAATGAAACCCAAAAGGGTACAAGGAGTATATATTTCGGATAAAGAAATCAATAAAATAGTGAGTCATGCCAAATTAAATGGAGTTCCTCAATATGTTGACGAAGTTGTTAACATTAAAGCAGACGATTTTGAGATGGATACTTCCAGCAAGGAAGAAGACGGCCAGGATGAACTTTTCAATGAAGCAAAACAGCTAATACAATCTACTGGTGTAGCCTCGACATCTTTTCTCCAGAGAAAAATGAAAATAGGTTATAATAGAGCCGCCAGAATTATTGATGAATTAGAGAAAAGAGGTATAATTTCTACTTACGAAGGTGACGCGAAATCGAGACAAGTACTAAAATTTGACTAGAGGCATACAAATAAAAGGAGAATTATCGGATGAAAGACAAGATAAATATCGGCATATTAGGCTACGGAAATATCGGAATGGGCGCAGCAAAAATACTCATTGAGAATAAAGAGATTATTACCAATCGCACGGGCAAACAACTTATTTTAAAGAAAATAGCGGACCTTGATATTGACCGTAAAAGAGCCTATCAGGTTGATCGATCATTATTGACCAGTAATATCAAAGATATTATTAATGACAAGGACATCGATATTGTTGTCGAAGTAATCGGCGGTTCAGAACCAGCCAGAACGTTTATTTTGGAATGCATTAGAAATAAAAAACATATTGTCACATCGAACAAAGAAGTTATTGCCAAACATGGAAGAGAGCTTTTTCAGGAAGCGGCAAAATACGGGGTTGATGTATTTTGCGAAGGTGCCGTGGGGGGAGGTATCCCAATTATCCGCTCGCTTAAGATGGGTTTAGCTGCAAATAATATTCAGGAAATCTATGGCATAGTTAATGGGACAACCAATTATATCCTCACTAAAATGGCAGATGAAGGCAGTGATTTTCAAGAAACCCTGAAGGAAGCCCAATCACTAGGCTATGCCGAGGCAGATCCAACCTCTGATATCGAGGGCTATGACAGTTCTTACAAGCTGGTCATCCTCTCTTCTTTTGCCTTCGATGCGATCGTTGACTTTGAAGACCTCTATTTCGAAGGAATCAGCAACATTTCCAGTAAGGACAACCTCTACGCAAAAGAATTCGGTTACGAAATCAAACTTCTTGCAATAGGAAAAAAAGTAGCCAATGGGATAGAAGTTCGCGTACATCCCACAATGATACCTAATTCACATCCCCTGTCACAAATAAAGGGAGTGAACAACGCTATTTACATTAAAGGCGACTTCGTTGGAGAAACAATGTTCTTTGGTCCAGGAGCAGGAGCTGAGGCTACCGGATCAGCAGTTGTCAGCGACATTATTGATATTGCATACGCCATCGACCAACCTCTCAACAAAAGAAATTTACGACCTGATTTTAAAAAAACACATATATGCAAAATTGGAGAAATATCATCCGAATATTATATCCGGATAGAAGTCGAAGATACTCCTGGAGTATTGGCAACAATTGCCGGCATCTTCGGGAATAACCAAGTAAGTATTAAATCAGCGCTGCAAAAAGATATTACGGAAAAAGGCTCTGAATTAGTAATTATCACTCATACGGTAAAAGAACAATCGATACTTAATGCGGTAGCTGCAATAAAGAGTTTAACAAGTGTATACAAATTCAATAGCCTTATCCGAGTTGGAATATGATAACAAACCTGGCAATTGCGTTTCTCTTTGGCTCTGTAATAGGTAGTTTTTTGAATGTACTTATCTTCCGTATTCCTTTGCGGCAATCAATAATATTCCCGCCTTCCCACTGTACTACATGTAACCATAAGTTATCTGTCTTGGATTTATTCCCGTTGTTAAGCTACCTCTTTTTAAAAGGAAAATGTAGATATTGCAAAGAAAAAATCAAATGGCACTATCCTCTCGTAGAACTATTAAGTGGCTTTTCATTTGTATGGGCATTCTACTCACTAGGTCCAAGCTTTTTATTTTTAAAAGTAGTCTTTCTAACGAGTATCTTAATTGTAATAACCTTCATTGACCTTGAATTCATGATTATCCCCGATGAGCTAACCTTAGGGGGATCAGGAATAGGTCTCTTATTCAGTTTATTCGACAAATCTTTATTGCCAAGTGTCCTTGGCGGTCTTGCAGGCGCAGGAATTATATATGCGATTTATCTGCTGGGACAACTTATTTACCAACAGGAAACAATTGGCGGTGGAGATATTAAAATGATGCTCCTGATTGGAATATTTATAGGAATAAAGTCAACACTCTTGGCAATATTTGTAGCTATGATGCTCGGTAGCATTATTGGTGTTGCCTTAATCGCCTTACGCATAAAATCAAGAAAAGATTACATACCTTTTGGGCCATTCCTCGGTGCAGGTTGTCTTATTGTGATCTATTTTTCTAAAGAATTGGTAGCCTTATACCGTGCCCTGGTTATATAAGGCAACAAAGGGATTCTCTACCATAGAATTATTGGTAGTTTTCAGTATCTTGCTATTAATCAGCATTGTTAGCACAAGCTCAATTAGGCTCATTCTCAATTCCACAAAAAAAAATGTGTGTTTCCAAAATATTCTATTTGATCTACAAAACGCTCGTCAGCACGCAAGATTAGCAGGCTTGCCGGTAGAAATCATATTTGGAGGCAGCGAATACTCAGTACAATTTAATAATCATTCTCTACTGCTAAATAAAAAAATCCCCTTCAATGCAATACAAGACAGCATCATAAAATTTGATCCTCATGGAAATATCTATATGCCTGGCACGATCACATTTACGGATAAAGGAAAAAGCATAAAAAAACTAATTATTTCAAAACAAGGAAGAATCAGATATGAATAGAAAAGGTGTCATTCTACTTGAAATTATCATTGCACTAACGTTTTTGCTCTTCTTCACGCAGGAACTTTCCTTTCTCTATAACACTTTTGTTAAAACCGAACGAAACATTGAAAATAAGTACATCGCGCTATACGCTTCTCGAAGAAATCTTTTAGCTGCCTTTGATGGACAATTAATGAATAAAGACCTCGACACTATAGTCATTGCTCCCAACCTCTATAAGATAATAAACAAAAAAACTGGATTATGGATATACCGATATGAAGAATAAAGGTTATACGATTGTCGAGCTTCTTGTTGGATTTTCAGTATTAATTATGATCCTGACTGCCATTAATCAATTTGCAAGTCCATTATTCCGTACCTTTTCAAGAAATATTGCTTTCTACCAAAAAATAGTTCAAATTAATAACATTCAAAGTAATATCGCAAGAGACCTTGAAGATGCAGTAATAGCGTCCAGTAACGGCACAACCTTATCGCTCGGGGAAGGAGAAAATAAAATCGATTATTTTACAGAGGATGGCTTTCTTATAAGAAAAAAGAAAACAAAAACAAAATTGAACTCGCAAGATATGAACATCAAATTCAATGCAAAAATCAACGGAAAGGTTGTTATTCTGAATTATTCATTTACAATAAACCAAAACAAAATTATAGAAATCGAGGATGCCGTTTATGCAGGCAATAAGCAATAAAGGAAGTATCCTATTAGGTATCGTAATTTTTCTATTAATCATCACGACCAGTATTTATATGCTCGCCAAAACGGTTCTTGGTGCAACCTCGCTAGTCCAGATGGAAAAACAAGACATCAAGCTGGAGTTGGGAGGATTATCAGGTATCGCACGCGCAGCCTGGCTGATAAACAATAACAAGGAAGCTCAATATAAAATAAATATCCATAAAAGTTTTCCACTTAATGAAAAAATATCCTTAATAAAAGCTAGCAATTCTTATCAGGAGAATATTGAGAATACGACATTAACTATATGTTTTTCATCTGAAAACCAATGTTTATATGTCTTAGTTTCTTTAGGGAAAGCTAATTCAGGATACGAGATGAAAAGATTATATACCTGCGAGTACGAAAAAAATCCATTTAAGCCAATAAAACTGAGTTACAATTAACCAAAGAATTATAATCTTTAGTTTTTTCCTGGTTACCGCATCTCATACTCATTATATTACCAACAATTTGTTGACGTCAATATAATGGGCATGATAATATATATTACGTCATGAATGTTTCCGAAATACAAATTACAAAAAAACATAAAATCTTATTTGATGCCCAGGGTATTGAGATAGCCCGGCATAAATCTTTAAAAGCCCTTCTGCCAAAAATAACAGATAAAAATACCACCATAAAAATAAAATCTTATTATAAGACAAAAGAAATTATAATTCCTGAAATAAATAATGATGATTTAGCTAACATAATAAGTTGGAAAATAAAAAGCCATTATCCACAATTATCGAAGGATTATTACTATACCTTTCAAACCCAGAAAGGCCAGCACTCTAACCATTTACTTATATTTTTCATAAAAAAGCGTTATCTTGAAAAAGTACAAAAGACCGTACATAACGCGGGAATATTAGCAGGAAACATCTTCATAGACGAAATTCCACTGAAAACCAAGGCCCAGAAAAAAAGCAAAGATTATCTAATCCTTCCTTTCTTTATTTGTATCCTTTTATTTATGACTTACAATAATATCTTAGAAATCAACACCTCAAACGAACAAGTAAAACAATTAGAAAAGAGCAAAAGCCTAAGAATGCAAGAAAACAAAGTCGAACAAGCGAATGAGATAGAATCCGTTGAAACAACTCCAGTTCAAACATTCCAGAGAGAAAGCATTTTGAAAGGCATGCAATCAATCGATGATTTTATTGCAAAAAGAATACCGGAAGGAATGAAACTAGAATCGATAAATTTTGATTGCCTCAAGAATAAAATTACCTTTAGTGCCTGTGCTGAGTCTTATAGCTCTTTAGAAAAAGATATAATCCTAAAGCAAGTTGTACTTCATGGGAATACTTACTTAATCTCAGGAGAATATAATGTCCAGCCGTAAAATCTTATTAATAATGATCTTCATGCTGATATGCGCAAACCTCTATCTTATATTTTGTAATACGAATCTTAACGAAACTATTAATTCGGTTAAACTTGAACAAAAAAAGCTCATACAAAAAAAAGAAAAAAAGCATCAGAAAGTTCACATACCCCTCAAAACAGAAAATTTATTCCCACATGCCGAAGTAAAAGAACTGATAGCCGTATATCCGGTCAAAAAATTTATAGTAACCAGCGAACCAGACCATAATTATAAATTTTCTATAGTTATCCCATTCTCCAACATTTCTCAATTCCTCCGGCAATTTGACAAAGTATTTCAACAGATGACTGCAAAAGGCATTACCATAAAAAAGATTCCGGAATCCGAAGACCTGGCAGAATTAATTTTGATTACAAGGAGTATATGAAATGCAAACCAAAAGAAGAAGCCTGAATAAACTCTGGGGTATATTATTAATAATGTTAATTATAGCTACCGAGGCAAATTGTGAACTCGTATTCAGCTATAGCAACACTACCGCAGAGAAATTCTCTGAAATTGAAGAAAACAGATTATTTATTTACCAGCTGAAGCATCAAGATGCAATTATATTCTCAGAACAGCTAAAAAAAATATTTCCAGAAGAAAAAATTATACAATATACAAGCAACTCCAGTATCGGGATTTACACAACAACTAAAAAATACAAAATGATACAGGCTTTCATAGAAAAACTCGATTGCCCGATAGATCAAATAAAGATTGAAGTAGAAATCATTGAATTAACTAACAATGACATAAATGAGCTTGGGATAAAGTGGAATACAGAAAAAGATGTAGAAATGACCAATAAGAACCTGATCATTGCAGACGAGAGCCAATTCTTAGCAAAAATTAAAATGGCAACCCAATACGGAAAAGCAAGAATCAAAGCGAATCCCACATTAGTTGTTAAAGATAACTGCACAGCCCTGGTTAAAATAGGAGACAAAGTTCCGGTTGCAGTTCCTGACAAAGATAAGGGAAATTACACGATTTCGTATATGGATGCTGGGATTAAACTAAAAATCAACCCTAAAATAGTCTCAGAAAACTATATTGTAACAAGCATTCAGCCAGAGGTCTCATCTATTAAAGGGTGGAAAACCACAGCTGCTGGAGAATATCCGGTTATATCGACCAAAGAAGCCCAAACAGAAGTCAAAGTGAAAAGCGGGCAGATATTTATGATTGCAGGACTTAAAAGCAATGATGAGAAAAAATACAATTTTGAAGTACCCTTTTTAAGTTCTCTTCCAGTAATCGGTAATCTTTTTAAATTTTCTTTAAAAGAAACTGAAGATACCGAAATTATCTTTTGTATTAAGCCTACGATAATTAAGTCATAAATAACATGCAATAATTTATTAATTATAAAATAAGGATATATACTTTCACCTTATACCTTCAAATATTTTATATATTATCATTTTTTTCAGTACTGGTCTTACTTTTATATTCAGTGTATTAAACTTGTCAAAAATAAATTTATATAGTAGTATCAGCTAAACAGTTACTAAAGTATACCGGGATTGAGTAAGAGTATGTGAATAAAAATTTATTGGAATTGAGGGGGAGTTATGATGGAAAAAGAGCAAGAAAAGTCACAGAAATTCAAAGAGAAAGAGTCGAAAACAGAATCCGGCGCAGAATATCTTTCTGCATATACAAAAGAAAAAGTTACTTTTGTTGATGAAGAAGAACCGATAGTTAGTGTTGAACGATTTTCTGCAACCAAAATTGGTTCTGCAGATGATTTTGAAAAATCGCTCGCCGATGATAATTTTATGACTGACAAGATGGACAGGAACGGCACAATTTCCTTGCAAGAAAGCTTAATGCAGGAAAACAATCTACAGGATTATAAAGAAGGAGATCTTATAACCGGAGATATTATAAGCCTTGAAAAAGATGGAGTGCTTGTCGATGTAAGCTATAAATCTGAAGGCCTTATACCATTAAGCGAAACTGGAATTACGAATAACAAAGAAATGGAAGAATTCTTTGTTCCAGGAAAAAAACTAACCTTAAAAATTATTAAGCTTGAATCTAAAGAAGGCTTTATAATGCTATCAAAAAAAATGGCAGACTTCGAAAAAGGGCTCGATGAAATAGCCAAAGCATACGAAAACACTTCCCCACTAGAAGCAAAAATAGAAAATGCAGTAAGAGGAGGACTTATCGTAACAATATTTGGACATAAAGGATTTCTCCCTGCATCTCATATAATAAAAGAAAAAAATGAAAACATGGAAGCTCTTGTAGGAAAAAAGCTGGAAGTTGTTGTCATAGATTTCGACAAAACCAGAAAAAAAATCATTGTTTCAAATAAAAATGCACTAAAACAATCAGCAAAAAAAGAATCAAAAGATAATATTCTTGTCACACTCGAAGCTGGTATGGTCGTTAACGGGAAAGTGAGCAGCATTAAAAATTTCGGTGTTTTTGTTGACATAGGTGGGGTTGAAGGCCTTATTCATATTTCCGAATTATCCTGGTGCAGAGTAAACAATCCTGAAGAAATCTTAAAAGTCGGGCAGGATATCGACGTATTTGTATTAGGCGTTGATAAAGAAGGAAAAAAAGTTTCATTAGGCTACAAACAGCTCTTCCCAGACCCGTGGGTATCAGTTGAAGAAACCTACCAAATTGGTGATATAGTATCAGGAAAGGTCAGCAAAATTGTAAGTTTTGGAGCTTTTATCGAGCTAGAAAAAGGGCTAGAAGGATTAATACATCTCTCAGAAATATCTGAAAAAAATATAACCAAAGTTGAAGATGAACTTCAGCTCGGAGATCTTGTTAAAATAAAAATTCTAAGAATAATACCTGAAGAAAAGAAAATCGGGTTAAGTATGAAATCAGCAAAAAATGAAGAGATTCAGGAAGATTTCAAAAATTTCGAACAAAAAGTTATACCAAAACATATTACCATCGGCGACATAGTAAAGGTAGAAGAAGTGAAAAGCGTTGACATCTCTGATGAAGACGATAAATTATTAGAACAGGTAATGGAAGAAGCTGCATTAAAAAAATCAGATCTTGCAATAAATATGGACGAAGTTCTAAACCTGTAACTTTTTAATCGCTACACATCGATTATCTAAATAAGGGCTTCAAGCGATGGTCAATCAGCATAAATATGCCGATTGACCATCGAGTATCTTTAAATAAATAAAATAATCATAAGAAAGCTAAAGAGTTAATACCATGCATTACCCACTAGTTTCAATTATCGGCAGACCAAATGTCGGAAAATCCTCCTTGGTCAATAGAATTTCAGGCAAATTCCGAGTAATCGTAGATGACCAGCCTGGAATTACAAGAGATAGATTATATGTTGAAGCAGAATGGCTCGGCCATTATTTCACGTTAATCGATACTGGCGGAATATTTTTTGACCCTAAATTTTCTAAATCGGACAATATTTTTCAAAAAGAAATAGAAATGCAGGTACAAATTGCGCTACAACAATCCGACCTGGTTTTGTTTATTGTCAATGTCGAAGAAGGTATCACTCCCTTTGATCTATATATAGCAAAAAAAATTCAAGCACAAAACAAACCTGCAATTCTCGTAATAAACAAGGTTGATAACCAAAAACGAGAGATCGAAGCCACCGAATTTTATGAATTGGGATTTGATGTAATAGAAACCATTTCTGCTCTTCATGGAAGAGGAGTGGGCAATCTACTCGACAAAGTAATCGAAATGATCCCGAACGTATCTGAGACGAAAAAAGACGAGAATCTAATTTCAATTACTATAGCGGGAAAACCAAATGTAGGAAAATCATCGCTGTTAAATGTCATCGCAGGTGAAGAAAGAGCAATAGTGAGTGAGGTCTCCGGCACTACCAGAGATAATATTGACGTCAAACTAACAAAGAATGGAATAGAATTTCTCTTCGTTGATACTGCCGGAATAAGAAAAAAATCAAAGATTACAGACAATATAGAAAACTACAGTGTCCACCGGTCTATGAATGCCATCAGCAGATCAGACATCGTGTTATTCATGATTGACGCTACACAACCGATAGCTGAACAGGACAAAAAAATTGCCGGCATGATCGAAGAAGAAGGAAAAGGCTGCATCCTTATAGTAAACAAATGGGATCTTGTGGACAAAGAACTCTATAACGTAGCCCAATACGAAGCTGTACTAAGAAAAGAGTTTTTTTTCCTATTCAATGCTCCGATACTATTCGTTTCCGCAAAAACTGGCCAGCGTGTTCACAAAATATTTGATACAGTCATAAGCATTTATCAAGAATACACGAAAAGGATACCGACAGCACAACTCAACGCGTTTGTTGAAAAAGCGGTCGCGAGCAAAGCACCTCCATCATATAAAGGCCACCGGCTTAAGATTTATTATGCTACCCAAGCAAATAATGCACCTCCTTTGTTCTTATTCTTCGTCAATAATCCTGACCTTATCCACTTTTCTTATCGCCGATACCTTGAAAACCAACTTCGTGAAGCATTTGGGTTTAATGGGGTCCCGATAAGATTAAGCTTTCGTCAACATTGATTTTATTTCCGGATATCGATAATTTTGTAAACTATTCATTATTGATATCCGGCGAATTGTCGAGGGCTTAGAAAATCTTGTATCTGGAACTTGGCACAAGCAGTCTAGCGGCTATGTGCATGCCCATTTCCACTCATTATAATTTTTGCTGTTAAAAAAAATGTTAAATAACAAAACTTAAGATATAATTTAATGAGAAACCAGCTAAACATTAAAAGAATATAAATGAATATGATAAAAGTGTTCGCAGGTATTCATAATGAAACCAATATGTTCTTTATGATATAAGTTAAACGGCATGTGGACCAATTAAAGTCTGATTAATAAAAACATGAATGCTAACCAAAAAAAACTGAAAATAGCAATTTTTCCTTCATATGGGCATGTTTTACCCTTTATTGTCGATTGTATAGGAAAAGCTTTAGAAGAAATAAGTATAACTGTCCATTATGTTAATTATTCCATTATTAACGGAGAGTATATATTTACAACCGAAACGCTTCAAGACCTGATAGATTTCGCGCCAGATTTTGCATTTTTTTTAGGACAAAATGGCTATCTGGACATAGAAGAGGGTGGACACTTTCTCCATATACACAAAATCCCCTATGCGGCGTTCCTCTTTGATTTCCCCTTAAGGCCACTTGTCCTGGCAAATCACAGGAATGAATACCTTAAAGCTTTATTTGTTTGGGACCGGGAATACATTTCTTTATTCCAAAGCTTAGGAATAAAACAAACGCATTACCTCCCCTTAGCCACGTTACCCAGCTATTTTGACCAACCCAGATCTGAAGAACAAATCTATCAGGTAAGTTTTATTGGAGCAATAATCGATGACAATTCCCTCAAGGCCCACCAGAACAAATTACCACCAGGATTAAGGGAACAAGCAGACATCCTCATTAAATCAAAAACAAAAAATAACAATTTCAATATTTGCATTCCGGAAATTATTACAAACAAAAATAATGAGAATTATTTGCGTGATTTTTTTGGTTATATAAATGCCAGACATTCATCCTATTATAGAAAAAACCTGATTTATCATATATCAAGAAACCATATTGTTGACGTTTTCGGTAATAAGGAATGGCTTGCAACAGACAATAGGTCTATTCGAGTCCACCCAACCATAAACTACAAAAAAGATATTTTTTCCATTTATCACCAGTCAAAAATAAATCTCAATTTTTCCGCTTCACAACTTGCTTCTTCAATTAACCAACGAGTATTCGATTGCTTTGCCAGCAACAGTTTCTTGCTCACAGATGACAAATCCGACCTCGATTATTTATTTGCGCAGGACGACATAAGAATTCCCTCCTTTTCCTCAAGGTCAGATCTCCTTGATAAAATCAACTATTTCCTAACGCATGAAAACGAGCGAAATGAAATTTCTCAAACCATAAAAAATGTTATTATAAAAAAACATACCTGGCTACATCGGATGGAACAGGTACTCGATATAATTATGAAATAGTAAAGAATAAATATGATCCCAACAAAAATAGCAATTCTTCCCTCAGATAGTCCTACCTATTTCCACATGCTTAACTGTATGGAGAAAGCACTGCAAGCATTAGGAATAACGACTTTTAGGCTTAGTTTATCGAATACAGCAACCCATAAAGCACTATTATTCGAAGACTTTGAAAAACTTCTACACTTTGCGCCTGATCTTGTTTTCTTTATTGGCATTTCCGGTTTAATCAGTGTGTCCGATGACCATTTACTTAATAAGTATAAGATTCCTTATGTCCAGTTTTTCTTTGACTATCCCTTTAAGCTGCCATACTCCTCATCCTTAAACCATAACTATCTTAAAAAGATATTCACCTGGGACAGATTGCATATCCCGATATTTAATCATTTCGGCTTCAATGATATTACCTACTTACCACTCGCTACCGACCCAGACTACTTTGAATATGACCACAAAACCGAACAAACCTATAATGTCAGCTTTGTTGGCACATTAAGTGATGAAAATCTTCTGAAAAACTATTACAACCAGTTAGGCATCAGGCTTCAAGAACTGGCTAACACCGAACTTAAAAAAAAGGCAGCTGATGCTTCATATAAATTATTTACCTGCGAAACTGTCTTACCCCGTGAACAAGATTGTTTTTTCACCGACTATTCCTGTTATATCAATGATCGGGCAAATAACTATAAGCGCAAAACCTATTTAGCCCAGCTAAGCCAATCCCACACTCTTGATATTTTTGGAAATAGTTCATGGAGTAGCCTTAAATCTATTCGGCTCCATTCACCGGTTGATTACCAAAGCCGCCTCGCAAAAATATTTGCTCAAAGCAAGATTAATCTCAACCTTACAACAGCCCAATTAACCACAGCGTTGAATCAGCGCGTTTTTGATTGTTTCGGTTCCGGGAACTTTATGCTTACAGATTACCAGGAGGACCTGGATTATTTATTCCCTAAGGATTCTGTCCCTCACTTTACCTCAAAAACTGAACTCATAGAAAAAGTTGACTATTACCTTAATTTTCCAGAGGACCGCATTGAGATAACAAAAATAATACAAGCAGAAATACTACAAAAGCACACGTGGAAGCATCGTATGCAAGAAGTATTAGAAATATTAAGAAAGAGCTAAAGGAACCGGATATAATCATGAACTCCATAAAAATAATGTTATGCCCGTCAGACAACCGCCTATTTTCCCATATGCTTAATTGTATTGAGAAAGCTTTAATAAAAATAGGTGCAACAGTTATTCGCCTCTCCATATCAAAAAACAATACCAATACCTTCCACATTTCAACTGAAGATCTGAATGCAATACATTTTTTTGCTCCTGATTATATTTTTTTTATTGGATTGAATGGCATAATAAAAACCTCTGCCTCCGATAATAATGATCATTTATTCGAAAAACTTAAAATTCCCTATGTGCAATTTTTTTTCGATTTCCCGATGAACTTCCCCTTTTTCGCAAGTCTTTCGCACAACTATCTCGCCCATATTTTCACCTTCGACAGAGAGCATATTCCCATATTTAACCATTTCGGATTTCACAATGTATCCTACCTGCCACTTGCGACCTCTCCAGAATACTTCGACCAAAAATCCACTCAAAATAAAAGGTTCGAAATATCATTTGTTGGCAGCTTGGTCGATGACGCAAAAATATTTGAATGCTATAAGAACCTAGATACCCCATTAAAATTATCAGCCGATGAACTTGTTAATAATAAAATAAAAGATCCGGGATTCAACATTTTTACATTAGAAAACATGCTAAAAGCTAATCCTGGAAATTATTTTTATGATTATTTCTGGTATATGGACAGTCGATATGGCAATTACTTAAGAAAAACCTGCATATCATATTTAAACAAACATTTTCCTATAAAAATATTTGGCAATAACCAATGGACGAATATCAAAAAAACAAATATATCTCCACCGGTCGATTATCGACAAGTGATGAACATATACAATGACTCTAATATTAATCTTAATTTTTCTGTTGGTCAGCTTACAACTGCAATTAACCAGAGAATATTCGACTGTTTCGGTAACGGGAATTTTGTTCTCTCTGACTACCGAGCTGATCTGGAATACCTTTTTTCGGATACCCGGGTTGCTATCCCGACATTCAGGACAAAAGAAGAACTTCGCGAAAAATGTAGCTACTTTTTGTATCATCCGAAAGAACGTGAAAAGATTACCAAAACACTTCAGGAAATTATTTTACAAGAACATACCTGGGAACATAGAATGAAAACTTTGCTAGGTATTCTTAATTAAGCCAAACTCTTTGAATCGGGTCACCACTAACTGAAAATTAGCCCGCATCTTCCTGATACCGGTTTCCAGGCTTAATAGATATTCCCAACTATTTGAATAAAGATAGTCCGTTGATTCCTGCGCTGAAAGTTCCATAATATTTTTATACATATTTCTTTTATATTTATAAACCAGTTCAGGAATCTGGACCAAAATCAGTTCATACAAAAAAGAACTTCGTTTATAGATCCAAAGGAACTGCTCTTCTAAAAACAGATATTTATCAAAACAATTGCCAATAGTTTCCAATTTTCCTTTACATAAAGCGATCCATTTTTCCAATTCGTAACTACTTTCAATCACGTCATTAATGTGGGCGAGTGCTTTCTTAATCCCCGCTGTCTTTTCTATTATGTCAACAGCGGTTATATTCAACTGAATTGCACTCTGAAAATAACAAGCAATATCTGAAACCGCCACTCTAGGAATTCCACGGATACAGGCACCTTTTTCAGTCAAGTTGTAAACCTGGCATGGCTGCTCTGCATTATATTTTTCAAAAATCGAAATAAAAAAAGCAAATACCATATTACTAGGGATATCATTACCATCATAATCTTTCACAGTCACTATATCTATATCTACCTCCTGCCCAGCAACCTTAACAAGAGCGTGGTTTTTTTCATCAGGCTTGTAATCGATTGAAACAGCATTCGTTGCTCCAGGAGCGTGAGTAGTCCCAGAGATCCCATAAGACAGGTCTTGTCCAACTAAAACAATAGGACTGCCCCCGATTTCTTTTGCAACCGCAAAACACAATAAAGCCACAGTATAGGCTGGGGGCAGTTTATCTTCATTCGGGAAAAAAGTGTCTCGAAATAAAGCTACATCAGCAAAATTTTTTCTCCCTGACAATGCCAAAAGCTTTGAACCTTGCCATACATCCAGCAATTTATAATAAGTATCATATCCACAGATCAAATTAATCCCGGAAGTATTATCTGCATGTTCGAGGAACCAATTAAACTTCCGGGGCGTAGGCTCCATTGCGGCAACGAAATGCGGCTTAATACCATTCTTCACAAGAACCGGCAACGCAGCATCGACACAAATCAGCAACGCTTTATTCTGGATTTCTTTCAAAAAATCAAGATAATTCATTAAGGAAGGACCAGGAGAAACACAAACTACAGGAGTTCCCTGGTACTTACCAAATAATTCATTCACTAAGGGTAAACAGGCCATATAAACAACGTTATTATAAAAATTATCCGAAATATAGTCCTTCTTTTCCAGCATAGTCCGTTGAGAAATATCTAATGACCTCAAAGTATCATCAAAAAGAGAGAGGCTTTTCCTCACTCTATCAGGATAGAGTGTAATCATTTCAGGTGGCAGGATTGTTAGCCAATTTCCAAAGGCAAAAAAACGATGAACTCTATGAGGCATTCCAAAGTCTGCAAAAAACTTGTCGCCTACAAAAAAGCAAATATTATCCGGCTCAAGGAACTGAGTTATATCGATTTTTTCGATAACAAGCTTGAATACCTCAATATCAGGTTCATAAACAATTATTTCCTTCAACCAGGACATATTCTGTAATAATGCCTCCAGATAATATCCGCACCCGAACCCGACAAGAAAACAAAACGTTGTATCTTTAATATATAAGTTATTTTCGTCAATTACTTTCTGAACATACCGGCTTGCGTGGTTCTTGGGATTGTCATTTTCGTGATAATAAATAGAGGCGCTTCCATTCAACAGAATATTGGAATAGCCACAAGAACTAGATACAATACGTTTATAGTGATCGGCGTTAAGATTCGTTAATTCCTCTGCGATATCCGGATACTTTCGCCGGAGTATAGCAAGGTTTTTTTGGTAAGTATCCATCGAAGAGAGCCTTACCCGCTAAAGTCAATCTTCTTCATACCTGCGGATTGTTGTGCGTATGCATTTGCCGGTCGTGCTGAGATATTAATCCTATTTTCAACATTATCGTCTTCAATAGCCTGCGCAAAGTCCTCTGATTTGGCTTTACCATTGATTATGATCTCCCAAGACTCTTTCAGTCCTGATAAAAGGTATCTTACCCCATTGATATTCTCTATATTTTTATCCCGATAAGCCTCAATTAGTTGGCGTAGCATAAATTCGTACAGGGAAAACAAATTTCTTGCGATTTCGCCACCGGCATCCATATTAAGTGTGGCCATCAGTTCAGTGATGATAGCCTGTGCTCGTCCTAGGTAATGCTTATAATTAGCATCATCATTTTCCCTTAAATACTCTTTTGCCAGATCGAGGAATTCCAATGCTCCTTCGAATAAACGTAATAGAAGTTTACCCTGGCTAGCTGATTCAATTTCCACCTTTTTATAGTTTTTTACATTTAACGAGTACATACGCAATCCTCCTTAAAAAAATCTTTAATTAATTTCTTAGTTACCGGTACTAAGGTTTGCAAACTGGGTTCCTAACCAGTTGCTCGTACTTTTAAATTGTTGCATTACAGATTCCATTTTAGAAAACTGGTCCCTGTATTGTTGTTCTTTAACTGCGAGTCTATCACCCCATACGCTAATTTGCTTATCAAGAACATCCAGTTCCTCATGAATAGAATCTGTTTCAAGTACTATGTTTCCGTTTGTAACATCTGTAAGTGTAGAAATAAGATCATCTATCCTTTTCCCGATGCCTCTTGATTCTGACACTTCCAGTTCAGTAATATTAGCTGTCCCATCCCCATTTCCTAGTGCGTTATTAATTCTTATCTTATTTGTTATAATCGGTGAAGAAAAATAATAAACTAGATTACCGGAAGCATTACCGGAATAACTTTTCTCAGTTTTCCAGGCGTTGGAAGTAAAATCCCAGTAATCAAAGTCAAAGCTTTTTATGGAATTACTGGCTGCTGGCATATCGCTTGTATCAAGCGAGTATAATTGAAATTTCTGTAATTTATATTTGCTGGCTAGATTAATCTGAAGATAAGTCCCAGTCCCTCCGGGAGCTTTCCAGCCCGTAGACCCGTCAACAAAATCTTCAAAGCTGGTATTGCCATCGATTGCCCCTGCTGTAGTATAAGGCGCAGTTGGCGTTGCCGGATTAGATATGGAAGTTGCACCATTAGACGCCGATGCCACATTAACAGAATAAGTAAATAATTTTTTTACACCTTCAAGATTAGTATTCAAGGCATTACTTAGCAGATCATTATCAAGGTTCAATGTACCATCAAGTCCAAACGACAACCCAACTTCTCCAATATTATTCATCGTAGACGGCAAACCGCTCACAGTATTCGTAAGCATATTAAAAACATCGTTTTTAATCTGATTAATCGTATAATCTCCCTGTAATTCTCCGGCAACTTTCGTCTCAGGATCATAAGCGGTCTTCTCATTGACCATATTTATAAAGGAATTATATGAATCAACAAAACTCTGCACTGCTGTCGATATCGCAGCATTATTATTGCTTAATGACAGGGTAACAGGAGTCGAACTAACACTTTTCAAATTAATTGTTACCCCAGCTAAAACATCATTAATTGTATTGGACGATTTCTCAATAAGCTTCGGAGTAGAACCAATTCCCTGAGTACCCAAACTGAATACAGCATTCTGAGCATTAGCGATAGTACCCATCGATAGACCAGCTCCGCCGGAAACATTGGCATCAAAAACAATTTGCCCTGCTTCTCCGGAATTCTTACTGGTAATCATTAACTTAAATGCTCCGGAAACTGAACCATCATTAATAATTGAAGCTTTTACATTAATATTGGCATTATTAATCTTGTCTCGAATATCTTTCAATTTATCAGTGGCTGCAACATTTATAGTGTATTCGTATGCGCCGTTTATAGTTATTCCAGTAGCATTCCCAGCAATATTTAAATCATTAGCCATTGATCCACCGTAGTTGTCGATAACAAGATTATTAGAGCCGCCAGACTTATCTGTAATGATAATCCCATCACCGGTACTATTAACAGCAGCAGATAGCAAAAAAGCCGAGCCTTCGGTATTGATCTTTGTGATAACATCTCCTATGGTTTTGATATAATCAGCAGAAAGATCAATAATCACGCTATTACCATTTTTATTAGTCATTTTTATCTGCCCTTTATGCACTCCGGCACCGGAGTTAAGTCCGGTTAAAAGTGTATTTTCAGATATGTAGCGTGTATCAAGGTCTGCCCCTTTGATTGTATAATTGCTTGTTCCTGCATTTGCGATTGACAGCCCGGTAGCTGCATTGGTTGTTGCATTGGATGCGATTGAAAAAGAACTACTTCCGGATGTCAAATCAACGATTTGGATTCCATTCCCAGCGTCATTAAGTTCAGCTCTAATCTTCCCCGTTGAATTATCATTAATATTTGTGATAAGTTCCTGTAAAGTCTCTGAAGCGTTAAACTTGTCTGAAGTAATAGTTAAGCTACCGGAATGAAGAGTAAAAGACAAATCCTTAGAGAGGTCTATCCCGGTCTTTTTCGGCAATTCCCGACCATCGATCGACAGGTCTGTAGTCCCCGCAACCGATATACCCAATCCCGTAATAGAATCTGTTGTGGCATTTTCCTCTATACTAAGAGTCCCTCCGCCAACTGTTAAATCGTTTATTTTAATCCCGATTTTCACACCATTTTCATCAGTGACGGCCTCAGCGCTGAACTTTCCAAGAAGTGCATTAGGATCGCTGTTAATAGCCGTAAGTAACTCATCTATTGTTGATGATGAACCAAATCCGCCTATCCCGGCTGAACTAATTGTAACAAGGTCATTATTATGTAAAGTCAAAACCATATCATTCGACAGATCTACCCCGCTAAGAAGATCATTCGCACTGCCGCCATGTAGATTTTTAAGCATTACAGTGTCCATCCCGGAAATGAGGCGCTTTCCGTTCATCGTATTCCCACCGGAATAAACTCCGTCCAATCCGAGATCATATAAAGCCTTGCTCCCGTTAAGTGCTGTTATAGAAAACTTGCCATCGGCAACAGGGACCGAAGAATCAATCACTTTCAAAACATTATTTCCATTACCATCATCCACTAATGATGCAGACAGATTACCGTTTGCACTATTTATAGCCGTTATAACTCCTTCCAATGAGGTAACGCCGGTTAAGTCGATATCTACACTGGTATTATCTATCATACTTATCTTAATATCATTCCCGGCAACGGTTCTCACACCGGTTCCATCATTGAGAAGACTCAGTCTGGAAGCGGCATTAACATAATTAACAACATCGCCGGTTATAGATCCAACTCCTGTTTTTTTAATGCCCAGGTCATTAGCCATAGATCCGCCGTTTACTTCCTCAATTTTAATAGCACCGGCGCCGGTATCAACAATATTAATACCATTGCCATAAGCATTTAAGGATGCGGTAACTGCGATAGCGCTATTAGTATTAATGGCGTTGATAACTTCTTGTACTTCAGTTGCATTTGATAAATCAACAACAGAAGAAGAGCCGGCGCTATCAGTGATCTTTATAGAACCACGATGGACTCCATTCTGACCGTTAAGAAAATCTAATTTAGTTTTTGGATTGAGATTACCTTTACCAAATTCGAAGGTAACGCTCCCCGATCCGACAGCCGTACTATCCTGATCATCGTACCCGCGGCTAAGCATCTGATGGGCTTGTGCAAGTTTATTAACAACAATTGAATAACTGCCGTCTATTGGGGTTCCAGATACTGATGCGTCTAAAACATCCTTATCACTTGAGCTAATTGTCTTCCCGGAAAACAATGCTTCTCTTGATAAAGAATAGGCATCTAACTTAAAACTAAGCAGGTTGGCCGTTACTTGCTTCCACACATTTATTTTGTTTGATTTTTTAGTTTTTTTCGTTTGCAAGTCAACCATGGGCTTGCTGTCTATCTCAAGCATTTGTGTTATGAGATCACTTGATTTCATCCCGGTAACTACACCATCGATACTTGAGGTACCTGCCATGTTTTTCCCCTTGAGTTGATTTTTTATACTATAATTATCGGTATTTTTTTTGAATTTTTTAGCAAATTTTAACCCGAGATAATTGTTTTGAACGATTAGTACAAACTTTTTCGAGCAAAAACTATGCCCTCTTTATCAAAAAGAGCAGCAAAATATTCCCAGGGGAATTTGGAAAGAATTATCTGGATTTAAGTCAAAGGAACAGAGAAATATCACAGCGACCGCTGAAGGAATAATTAGGATGCAATGTTTTTAGCTATTTTCCCAAGAAACCACAAAAAAACTTACTCTATTCGTAAGTTTACAAATGAAATTTACATATCTATATTCTTGGCTTATTTAATAGAAGTTATGCTTTATCATCTACCAAGGCCCCTAAAATACTTTCTTCTATTCTTGCCATTACTTTTATCATTTCTTCCGCAGGATATTGCCTGATAACTTTGCCGGAATCCTTATCCACGACCTTAACAACCATCTGATTTTTTAGCCTGTCATCGACAACGAATTCCAGTTTTCGATTCATAGCTTCCATAATTACATTAAGTTTATCGACCTCCTTTTGGATTTCTGAAGGTTCTTCATCTTTAGTGGCTTTCCCGTTATCTTTACTAATGTTTTTTTCTTTAGTTATCGGCTCACTACCCTCTTTCTTTGATACGTAGTCGTTCTCTTTGGTTAATGATACAGGAACCTCAATAGCTACTGATTTAAGGCTATCAATATTCATTACTCTCACCTCCTTGTGCAGAACAGATTAAACATTATTTCTTGTAGTTGGGCGAGAATAACCTCGCCCAACCATTAAACCAAAAACATGAAAACAAAATACTATATATATATCAGCGGCTATCTTTATCTTCCCAATAATTGTAAAACTGATTGAGGAAGCTGATTTGCTTGCGCTAACATCGCCGTACCTGCTTGTGTTAATATCTGATTCTTTGTGAAATCCATCATTTCCTGTGCCATATCAACGTCTCGAATACGTGAATTAGATGATTCGAGATTTTCTTTGTTAATTGACAATGTAGTAATGGTTGTCTCAAGAGCATTCTGTTGGAACGCACCGAGATTCGCTCTGGTTATTGAAACATCATCAATCGCCTTATCAATAATCTTAACCGCATTAGCTGCATCCTTAGATAACTCATAGCCACTGCCGGTTCTGATAGAGTTAAGACTGTATGTTCCTGAGAGCCCGGTAACACCACTACCTAATTGAGCTACCTGCATATTAGAGATTGCCAGGCTTCTTATTTCTGTGGAATTAGCATCCTGTCCAAGAGAGAACTTCAAAGAACCCTCGGTTACGCTGAACAAGTCTGCTACTGCAGATGTACTAGATACGACACCGCCGTAGTTACCCACTCCGGCTCGCTCAGTTGTAACCCCGGCATTAGCGCCGACAAGCGTGAGTTTCGTTCCTGTGAGGCCAGTAGTATTCGAGTCAACAGTAAGTGATAGTCCAGTTCCTGTCATTTGAAGGGTGGTATTTGTACTGGCAAAATTACCGACCATATACCCATCAGCATCTTGCCCAGCTGCATATTCGGAATTCCCAGCTCCACCAATTAAGCCTGCGGCACTTGATTTGACAGTAAGGCTATGATCAGAACCATATGAACTGAACGTAAAAGAAAGTGATGAGGTGCTACCACCAGTAACACTAGCCCATACGCCTGTCTGAGAATAGAAGTTATTAACCTGTGCTGCAGTAGCTGTTGCAGTTGCATTTGCAGCAATAGCAATTGTTTGAGCTGCAAAATCTGACGACTCGATAGTAAGTGTAGTAGCCGCATGACCAGATGAAAATCCACTGGCTACAATATTAGCTCTCTCAGCTCTTGCCGTAAGTGTAAAGGTTACGCTGCCGCTTTGTGTATCTGCAGAGCCTTGGATATCAATTGCAGAAATACTATTTGAATAGGTTGATGTGCTAAAAGTAGCGGCATTACTTGATGATCCATCAAGCAATATCTTTGACTGATATTTCGTATTCTGAGCAATTTTTTGCAGAGAATCAAGAGCTGAATCAACCTGTCTCTGGTCAGCAGCAATTGTATCTGTATCATTAACACCGGAGTTTGCTGAGTGAACTGCCAAACCGCGCATCTTATTCAACATATTATTCATTTCCGTTAAAGCACCTTCAGCAGTTTGCACAAGTGAAGTTGCCTCTTGAGCATTTTTAATTGCCTGCCCAAGACCCGTAATTTGTGATTTTAATCGTTCTGAAATGATCAAACCTGCCGGATCGTCCGCACCTTTGTTAATACGGAGACCAGAGGATAACTTCTCAACTGATCCGGTTAATTTGTCTTGTGAAACTCCTAGATTTCGCCATGCATTATTCGCGGCGCCGTTGTAATTAATTCTCATACCCATGATAAATTCCTCCTTGATTGTAATATTCACTATCCTGAAACCGGATAGGAATATAAGTCCAGCATCCATGCAGGACTTGGCTATTTTAAGGTCTAGCCGGGACCAGTTACAAACCCACTCACCCCCTTGAATAAGAGTTTAAAAAGGGAATTGGAGAATAAAAACCTCTCACTTAAAAAAACCCTTCTTATATAGTGTATCTAATTTATCGATACGTTTAAAAAATACTTTAGGTTTTTATTGATAGTTTAAATAAAATTTTTGCATTACACTGGGATTGTCTTTCCGATATTTCCCAGCTTCTTTTATTATTCCAAAAAAACCTGAATTATATGCCTAATATTTTCTAAATATTTTTTTTTAATATACCAAAACATTCGGAACCACATCAATTTAGCGGGTGCTTAAATTACAGATTAACTCAACAATTACTCACCTTTTAAACAAAAATTTTATATATTAATCTATTTATGTTAAAATTAATTATGACAACAAAACCGATAATTTCTTATTTAACCTGGGCAATTGGCGGAAAACAGGTAATGGGTGGAATCAGGGTTATTCTGGAGCAAACACACCATCTGCTTGAACGAGGTTATCACGTCAATATTCTTACACACCAGTCCAAAGAAATACCCTGGTTTGACTCAAAAATAAAACCAATTGTTATTCCTGAATTTTCAACCGATATTCCGAAAACCGATATCCTAGTTGCCTCATACTGGCCAACAGCTTACGAGGTTAACAATTTTACTGATGTCAGAAAATATTATCTTGTACAACATTATGAACCTTTGTTCGAAAATAATTCAGTCGCTTTCGAACTAGCAAAAAACACCTATCGTCTGCCGCTCAAGAAGCTTACAGTCTCTCATTGGATATCAGATAAACTCGAAAAAGAAACACAGCAGAAATCGTCTTGCATTTCGAACGCAATTCAACCTCAAAAGTTCCAACTCCCTGAGGGATTTGCTGTAAATAAGCCTGAAAAAACCCAGATACTTGCAGTTGCCTCAGATATGGCCAGATGGAAAGGAATTGAAGAGCTTTTTCTTGTATTCAAAAAATTAAAAGAAACTCGTACCGACATTGAGATTACCTTCATAACTTCTGACAAACGAATAAATTCTCACCACAAACAATGTATTGATAATTTCATTGTATCTCCTATTCAGGAAGCTCTTATTGCCTATTATCAAAGAGCTGATCTTTTTATTCATACCTCATATTATGAAGGTTTCGGGTTACCACCCCTCGAAGCCATGGCAGCCAATACATGCATCGTAGCAGTGGACTCTGGGGGAATTAATGATTACGCGAAACATAATGAAAATGCAATCATTGTGCCGGCAAGGGACTATGATGCACTTTTTCTGTCCATTTACTTTCTGCTTGATCGTCCTGCAATACGAGAAAAGCTAGCGTTTAACGCACAAAAAACTGCCCAACAATTCACCTGGAATAAGGTTATTGATAAATTAGAAAATATATTCTTAGAGGATTCCTCTAATTAATAGAGTAAAAAGGTCACACACTCCTATTATAATCAGATATCACTTATGCTATAATTACCCTTCTATATTATTTAATATTCACTTAAAGCACACGCGTTGAAAGGCTGCATATATGAAATCATTTATTGAGTGTAGTGCCTGTATGATTCGGCAATCGCTTGAGATCCTGAATAAACATAGTACTTCTAACGAACAGAAAAGCGATATTCTCAAATTAGTTTTAAAAGCTTTGAGCGAGACTACGATTACAAGCATTAATCCACCGCAGCTTACCAACAAAGTACATTCTATATTAAAGCAAGAACTGCACATCCAGGATTTTTATTCGGAAGAAAAAAAGGAAAGCAATAAAGAAGCACTTCGATTAGAATCATTCCTGAATCAACTAATAGCCAGCGCAGACAACCCACTCCTTACTGCTGCGAAACTAGCTATCGCCGGCAATGTAATTGATCATGGTGCCTTAGCAAGCTTTGACTTAAATGAAACAATTTCTACTGTTCTCGAAGACCATTTTGCAATAGATCATTTTGACCGTTTCGAAGAACTCGTATCAAAACCCAATCGTATTCTCTATCTGGGAGATAACGCGGGCGAGATAGTCTTCGACAAAACCTTTATTTCTCTGTTGCTCAAGCAACACCAGACAGTTATCTATGCCGTTAAAAGTGCACCCGTCCTTAACGATGTACTCCTGGAAGATGCGAAAGAAACCGGATTAGCGGCAATGATTCCGGTTATTGAAAGTGGGTCCACAACTGCCGGGACAGAACCTTCGGAAATGAATGCCGAGTTCAGAAACTACTATACAAACTCAGATCTCATTATTGCCAAAGGATTAGGCAACTTTGAAACTCTCTATGGCTTAAATGACCGGAAAAACAAATTTTTCCTTTTCAAAGTAAAGTGCCCGCATTTAGGAAAATATCTCAATCTTTCAATGAAAGATATTGTTTTTTTGGAAGAAACCTTTTAATCATTCTGATTTTCAAGTTAATGATTACTTCAAGGAGAACCTTTTAGGCTCTTTCGCTTTGCACGGAAGAAATCCGAAAGAATTGTACCGCATTCCTCAGCCATAACACCACCCACAACCTCAATCGAATGATTAAGTCCAGGATGTGCATAAAAATTGAGCACCGAGCCGCAAGCTCCGGCTTTGGGATCACTTGCCCCGTAGATTATTTTCTTAATCCGGGAATTAATTGCAGCTCCAAGGCACATCGGGCACGGCTCAAGAGTCACATAGAGATCACACTGGTCAAGTCTCCAACTATTGAGAACTGAAGCCGCCGCTTGCAAAGAAAGTACCTCTGCATGTGCAATGGGATTCTGAGAGAGTTCTCTTGTGTTATAACTACGGGCTATTATTCTATTCTCATGAACAATGACTGCACCGACAGGAACTTCGTCACATAGCGCTGCTTGCTCTGCCAGTTTCAATGCTTCCGCCATAAAATATTCATTAGAGAACACGTCTTCTGCTATCAACTTATTATCATTCCAGAAAAACCTTAATTATTGAACATCTGGTGTTACCAGAAGAAACCAATCGGACTTGATTCCATCTAAAAAGATTGTACTTCATTATAATTTATTTGACTATATTTGACACTTTTTTGATTATCTGGCTTTAGCGAAAAGATATCTTTATATTTTTTCTGATAAAGGCCATCTCTTTTTCACCTTCAATTACTAGCAGCATATTAGCAGCAAAGCAACCAAAACGATGCCAATATGAACTAAAAAACGTGAAAAAGAAAAAGGAAATTCAATCTGAGTTTGGCGCGCTCGAGAGGAGTCGAACCTCCAACCGCTTGATCCGTAGTCAAGTGCTCTATCCATTAAGCTACGAGCGCACAATTCTTATCAACGCTTACATCTAATGAGTTTCTAATAATTAACAGCTTTATATTATCAAATAACTCTGTGTTTTGTACATATTGTGTATATCAAGCGTACCTCACACCTTTTAAGTTAGGTGTCTCTATATTAACACAAATAAATTCATTAAAAAAGCACCACTTATTTGCGTATTAGCAATGCCTCCCTTATAATGAGCATAAATGGACTACTCAATTGTATTTGTTCATAGCGGGCTAACATTACCTGAATACCTCAGAGATTCTATCAATCAGGCACGATACTTCAATAACAACTGCAAAATATTCTTAATCACAAATCAAGCTTTAATAAAAGAAATAGATTACGCTAATCTGCTTGCTGTAGAAATAGTAAGCTGTGAATCGCTCAAAGAAAGTAGCCGGCATAATAATTTCAAAAATAATTCCACCTTAGACCCAACGTTTAGAAATGGTTTCTGGCAGCATACAACAGAACGCTTCTTTTATATCGACGAGCTTATAGACCAGCTTAACCTGACAAATGTATTCCATCTCGAAAATGATGTCTTAATCTATGTTAACCTAGCCCGGCTGTTATCGATTTTCATACAATGTTATCCGGGGATCGGTGCGACCTTCGATAACGATTTAAGGTGCGTACCGGGATTTATGTATTTTAGTAATAAAACCGCGAGTTACAACTTAACGGAATTCATAAGCTATTCGTTCTTAAACAAACTTCCGAATTCTATAAACGACATGGAATTGCTGGGAAGTTACAGACAATTAGGCAGCCACCTTATCGATCATCTCCCGATTATCATGGATGTCTACGCTCATCCGCTCATAACTCGAACCAGGATGGTCCCCCAAAACCCACACAATTACTCAAAAAACTTCCACCTCTTCCAATCATTATTCGACGCGGCATCAATCGGGCAATATATAGGCGGGATCGACCAGAGAAATGCCGGAGGTAAGAATACGAAGGGCTTTATTAATGAAAGCTGCGTGTTCAATCCGGCGTTGCTAGAATACTATTGGGGAGAGGAAGATGGCAAACAAGTCCCCTTCGCCAAGCATAGCGATCGATATTATCGACTCAACAACCTTCATGTTCACAGTAAAGAGTTACAGAAATATATTTCTTTTCAAAAATAATCTCGAGAACTTTAAGACATGATACGATCGCTTTTCATTTCCTGCCAATCCTTCGAAAACAATTCAACCACCAAAAGGAGAAGCCGTGCAAATTAGCACGGCTTCAATTAAAATATTTACTGCATTAAATACTATTATCAGTTATATTTTGCCATAAAAATAGGATCAACAACGGCAATGTCCCCGTCCGGAATTCCAAGGAAAAAATATTTTCCCGGGGTATTAATATCATCCGGCATACCCGTTCCCATAAATTGAACCAATCCTGTCATATCCACAGGGAAAGGGACGTTAGGCACTATTTGATTCGGTTGTATGGTATAGTTCCACATTCCAACTATATCAGCGAAATCAAAATGACCATCATCGAGCACCACAGCTATTCTTGTTACATTTTGTGTTATTCCGAAAGGAACCGTTGTGGTTATTATATTGCCATTTTTGTTAAACTGGCCCACAGCTTGTTCCTCCTGGTTCTGCTGCTGTGCTCTGGCAGCCTCAATCAGCACCGTCCCATTATTCGAGTACAATCGGACTTTATAATTTCCCGTAGCGATGTTTCCCGGTTTTGATCCGATAGTTGGTTGGGTTGCTGTCGTATTAAAAGCAATAGGGCTTGGATATGATGGCATATTATCCGGAGTATTCCATTCGCATATCAGATTATTTGGGTTGCTGGCATCAACCAGTGCCAGCTTCCTGATCTGGTATGCTACGGAATTAGAAGACACATAGATCATATCGCCATTGTACGTCCATGTCCCCTGTACCGCCATGAACCCTAGAGGCGGATCTGTTTGTTGCTCTTGTTGCTGATCGCCATCCTGCTGTTGTTGTCCTTCATATGGATTATCGCCAATCCACCCATCCCGGCGCACAGCGAACACAATTCCACCATCTTCATCGTAACCTACCATGAAATACGCACCTGTAGCAAAATCGGCAGGAACATTACCGCTCACAAGGGTTTCGGTAACACTTTGTGGTAGCGGGTCTCCCATACCCTCCCCAAAATAGAAAGGATAGGCTGTAAGGTCCCAGGCACATTGTTCAACTTTACTAGTATTCGTAATAGCTATTCTGGTAACATCCTTGTTTAACCCCTGGAACAAGTTAATATTCGCATATCTACCGCTCATCTTCCAGGTACCCATGATGACCTGCTGTCCACCTCCGCCACCGGGAGTATAGCCCGTACCACCGATTCTCTCTCCGCCCATAAACCAGGAATCCACATAGGGAGAACTCGTCCTGATAATCGGCTGCATTCCAGGGGTCGGATTAGCAGAATCATAGATCCAGATACTATAGCTGTCATATGGTAAAGCATTACCTGTGACGACTATCGAAAACGCGTTCATACTGACTTCCAGTCGATTAGAAACATTCATAGGGCTGAACACAGCGGCGGCGTCAGCTGTCGCCACAACCTTTTTATCCCATTCCCGGATCAGCTTAACATAATGCATATTCTCTAAAACCAAAGGTTTAAACGCATTAGTCATTGGATCCCAGAAACTCTCGATAAAAACTTGGTTCATTTCGCCGTCTTTCATGAAATTCGCATTAATTAACATCTCTTGAATTCCAGTATCCGTTCTCGGCGGGAATATATAATCAGGTAGTTGGCCAATCTGCGCTGATAATCCTATCTTGCTTGCCAGGTCCAAATCAATATACTGGAACTCCGGATTAGTCAGGTCTTTATTGCCATTCATGTTCATGGCACCATCAACCCAGTATTCCAGACGACCATCACGATATTCGATATGAGCCCCGAACCTGAACTGAGGCTCCCTGTACTTGATCATATAATTATTAAAACTATCAGTATTCCTGGTTACGTCCAATTCATCATTACGTCGATTTGTGGTAGAGATATCATACCAGAGCACCAGATCATATTCCGAGTTATTAAGGAACATATTCTGACTTTTCTTGATAGCAGGAAGCACGTAGTCGACAAAATTGACTGCATCATTCGCTACAGCATCCATGTTACCAAGTTCTACTATCTGTGATACAGGTGCGCGATTTGCCCATGGGGAATCGTTAGCGCCGTAATAATCCTTACGCATCCATGAACCGGCTTCATTACCGGACATCTTGAACAAAGCTACCTTCCAGATTCCGCTAAGAGCTTGCAATCCTGCGGGAAGCTTGGATAACAACTGGATTTTTGACGGAAAGGCAATTTTTCCTTTAAGTGCAATTGTCCACTGTCTGCTACCTACGTAGAACTGTGTATTTGATTGAGCCCCTTGCCACATAGTCCTATCCGTACCATCTTTCACTAGCACAGGTGTAACTACAAACTCGTACAAGGTCTGATAGTTCGGAATGCCCATATTCCTGGTTGTAGGTTCAAGTTCCTGCGGTGCGGTGAACTCTGTCGAATAGATCAATCGATCACCATCATTCCACGACGACCATATTGGAACTGTACCCCAGTTATCCTGTGAGAGGTTCAAGCTGACCTGGCGATCTCCTTCCCATTTACCGAACATTGCAGGTGGCGTCCAGCTTCTGCTGGGGTCGTACTTTCGAACTGATTTTCTTAAATCAACAGCATAAGCCAGAGAATAACCTGCCGGAACTGTGCCTTCCGGGGCTTCCCACTGAAACCTCGGACTAGCTTTACCCTCGGCATTAACATCAAGTTCCGATGGCGCAAAACTACTATCCCAGCCGTACATAGCTACCAGCGCCATGTCAGGACCTTTAGGATAAACAAAGTTAACAGCTGTCAAATCCGGCTTAACTATAGTCACTTTTTCGGTAGCTAATACAACGCCGGACGGATTCTTGATTCTAATTGTCCCTTCACCAGCCTTAAAACTTCTTATAATCCTGTTATTATATGTTTTCTGGCCTGTCCTCTGGAAATACTCTTTTATTTCCCAGGCATTGTTACTAAACTCCAACATGCCTCCTTTACTGCCCCCCTGGCTTAGGGCGCTTCTCGGGACCAGGATAACAGTCTGGAGAACATTGGCTGAATCAGTATATTCAAATTCGACACGATTAACTGAAACAGTAGGGTTAGGAGGTAACATTAACCCCACCCTGACGTTCAAAAACTCTCCGGGTACCCAGTTGCCATTATTCATATTACTAGAAGATGCACCCGGATCAAAAAAGTTAGCAGGGAACATTTCTTTGTTGATATTTGCCTCAATGTCGGAGATATAGACCTTGCCCGCATCAACTGTCATCCACCCGATGTTTGAACAGAATAGCAACGGATCAAAATTGTCGCCATCCACTTGTAAGTCTTGCAAGTTTGGTACCCAATCAGCAAACTCTGAATATGAGTATAAATTCTGCAATATTCCCATATCATCTTTACCCGTAGGCATTATCATACTAAAAATCAATAATCCTTGAGGAACATTAAATTCAGTTGTAGCTGTTATAGTGTTGACATTAGCCATCAGCACATTACCTGGAGGGAAAATAGCTGAGATATAAGGAACAACATCTCGAAGCTTCTCAACTCCATAAACCGCAATATTTGTTGTAGCCAGCTCATTATACGTATTTAACGCATTTAGCACTGTTTTTACATTAGTAAGAGCAATTCCCTTCAAATAAGTTTTAGCTGCATCATCATGACCGGCTGACAGCTTAAATATCGGCGTCAGCGAATCATAATAACTATCGATCATCTTAGAAATACTAACAGTCCTGCCCGCCCTATAGGACTTGGCAAATTCACTCAGGAACACATCAGGAGCTCCGTCAACCAGCTTACTGAAAAAAGACTTAATCTCATCATCAGTCATATCAGACACGTTCTTAGATAACGTTGCCGTAGCTGAGGCCTGCTGTTCGACATTTTGCACATCGGCATCACTAGCAATAGTTTCCATTACAGCTTTATCTGCAGCAGAGGATTCTCCAAGTGCAACCGTAGCATTTTCTGAAGCCACATAAGGTTCTGTACTGGGAGGGAGATTAAGCTTCCCTTCACTTAGCAGATCTGTAATCGTCTCAGACACAATCTGAACAATCAGGTCAATAGTTGCCTGGTCAATATTCTTGCTTTGTGCTTTTTTCACAACCCTGTCCATAATCATATCTACTGCATATTTCGTCTTTGGTGAAACCTCAGCATTAGCAGAAACATGATCACCAGCAGGGACATAAGCAGGCGCTTTTAGTTTCAATATATTCTGCTGATTATTTTGATCATAGCCAATTCTTACAATCTCAACTATATATTGTACTCCATCTTTAATCCCCGGAAATGTATACCTGCTATCAACAAGATTAGCAGTTATCCCGGTAAAGGAGGTTGTTCCATCGCTATTAAGGATATATAGCCGAGCTTCACCGCTAAGCAGGATCTCCGGACTATCTAACCCATTGTACAAAAAAGGCTTCATTGTAGAAAGCACGCTGGTCTTAGCAGATTTATACGCCATAGTTTGAACCGCGTTCTTATAACTCATAACACTGAGAGAATTTGCTTGTTGTTGATCCTGTACCTTCGTGGCATCTTCTGCAGTAACCACAACACTACCGGAAAGCGTAGCCGTTCCCAAATACTGGGAGGGATTGCCCCCACCTCCGGCTGCTGGCGTATCAGACTGCTTTGCGGTAGTTCCGCAGCCGATTAGAGTACCCGCCATTAAAAACAAAAATAAATACCGAAATATCCTCTGCATCACAACATTCATATACTGTCCCCTTTCTTTATTAAACATATTCTACATACAATTATTATCATGCAAAAAATTATAAAAAATTTCGGCATAATAATAACGTTTGGCTGTAGGTATAATAATTATTCTGGCATAATAAATTTGAAATTTCAAATATTTTATTTTATAGCGACTTTTATGCTTATCTACGTATATTATTTTAGATTAGGGAATGATCTTGAGGCCTTTTTTACTGCCAGAAATATATATACCCACATTTAAATATTTTTAAACATTGATTTTTATTGTTTCAAGAAAAATAGCAGATTGATTTTAAGAAAAAAAGGTAAGTATCAAAAAATTACTTAATAAGGGATGAAATATACCCTTCTACAAGGATATCATCACCGATTTGCGTAAAAGAAACGTTGTTAAGGTTTGAGACGTCTGCCATAGAGAGGATACCAGCGCCATCAATAGGAGTTGGAGAATCCTTACCTCCGATTATTTTGGGAGCAATAAAAAAAAGCACTTTATCGATGATTCCGGCATTAAAAAAGCTGGAATTAATTGTACCGCCGCCCTCAACCATGAGAGAAGTAAGCTTTCTCTCACCTAAAAGCGTAATTAATTCCGAGAGGTTCACCTTACCGTCAAGCGCCTTGGTTTTTATTACAATTGCGCCTTTTTCTTCAAGCAAAGTTATTTTTTCTTTTGCAGCAAGTTCGGTCACAACCACAATTGTTGCTGCTTTCGATGATAGATTAAGAACTCTCGCGTTAAGCGGTATACGTGCAGAGCTATCAATGATAACCCGTACAGGGTCTTTAATCTGGGAAGAATTGACATCTCGTACAGTAAGTTCCGGGTCATCTTGAATAACAGTACCAATACCCACAAGTATAGCATCAACCATACTACGAAGCTTATGGACCATCAACCGCGAAGCCTGCGAGGTAATCCATTTGCTCGCTCCGGCTGCTGTAGCAATCTTTCCGTCAAGGCTCATACCAGTTTTAAGAATAACAAAAGGCAGCCCCGTCGTGATATATTTTACAAATATTTCGTTAAGCTTCCGAGATTCATTTTCTAAACAGCCATAGTCCACTTGAATTCCCGCATCCCTAAGGACTTTGGCACTATCACACTTCTTCACCAGAGGATTAGGATCTTTCATCCCAACCACAACTCTTTTTATCCCATTACTGATAACTGGCAAGGTACAAGGCGGATTATTACCCCAATGGCAACAAGGTTCAAGGTTAACATATAATGTAGCACCTTCGGCCTTCCTACCTATTTTATTGATAGCAACGACTTCAGCATGTGGGGTGCCGCACTCTTTATGATAGCCGGAAGCGATGATTCTTCCTTCTTTCACAAGTATAGCGCCCACCAACGGATCAGGACTTGTGATCCCGATTCCTTTAGCAGCCAGTTTTAATACTTTTCTCATGTAGTAATAATCATCTTTAGAAAACATATCGTTATATAATTTTCAGTTGTTTAATGACTTCGGCCGGATTGCTGCTTCCGTAGACAGCAGCACCTGCTACAAGAATATCCGCTCCGGCATTTATTACATCCACTGCTGTCGTCAGGTTAATGCCGCCATCGACTTGAATAAGGCAGCTAGGATTTGAGCGGTTAATAATCGTTTTAAGGGCTTTGATCTTATCAACTACGGCAGGAATAAATTTCTGCCCACCAAACCCGGGATTAACTGACATTAATAAGATCATATCCAGATCGCCGACAATATGATCAAGGACACTTAAAGACGTGGCAGGATTAAGCGCAACCCCGGCTTTAACGCCATACCCTTTAATTTTGTGGATAGTTCGATGAAGATGATCCACGGCCTCAGCGTGGACAGTAATACAATATGCTCCACAATTAACGAACTCTTCTATGAAATAATCAGGATTTTCGATCATTAAGTGAACATCCAGCTTAAGTGTTGTCTGTTTAGCAATATTTTTGATTACCACCGGGCCAACCGTTAGATTCGGCACGAAGTGGCCATCCATAACATCAATATGTAACCAATCAGCGCCTGCATCTTCAACCAGCTTAATGTCCTGCCCTAATTTAGTAAAATCTGCTGATAAAATTGAGGGGGCAATTAATGTCATCGATATTTGTTCCTTTCCAATTCAACAAGACTTTGTAATATTTTACAATAATTAGCATATCGAAACTGAGCGATTTCGCCTTCTGCAACCGCAGCTTTTATACCACACCGAGGTTCTTGCACATGAAAACAATCAGCAAACTTGCAGTTTTCCAGGTATTCTTGAAAATCAGGATAAAACAACGCCAATTGAGCTGGATCCAGCTTATGTGAATAAAAGGAAAACCCCGGACTATCGACAACCCACGTATCAGGAGCTATCATAATCAGCTCAACAAATCTCGTTGTATGCTTGCCTCTTTTAATTTTTTCAGAAACTTTCGATACCTTTAAACAAAGGTCATTTTTAATAATATTCAGTAAAGAGGTTTTCCCGACACCACTTGGTCCCATAAAAATTGAGATATGGCCAGCTAACTTACTCGACAACTCTTCAATCCCTTTTTTTTCTGCAGTACTGGCATATAATACAGGAATTCCCATTTTGTCGTAGAAATTAAGATTGCCCTTTATTGCCTCGAATTGAGGACTCGCAAGATCGATCTTGTTAATACATATGACAATCGGCACCTGTTCTTGCTGGATGATTAGCAGGAACTTATCGATTTCAGCAAGATCAAGCAACGGCTCATCAGCAGAAAAAACAAGAATTACTTGATTAATATTGGCAACAGGAGGTTTTTTGAGAGAACTTACTCGTGAAACTATACCTTTGATAATACCTTCGTCGTTTTCTGTCATCGAAAACTTAACATAATCGCCAACAAGAACTTCTTTGGTGTCTATCGTACCACGGACTCTGCAACGATATATAACTTCATTACAATGAACCAAAAAGTATCCGCAATACGATTTAATTACCAGCCCTTGATATTCTTCTTTATCTTTCATATTTATTGGAAATAATCTTTAACATACCCTTCAAAAGCTACATTACCATCATAATAAATAGTAATTTTAGAATCTCTGTTTTCTTCAAACTCCAGCAACATAACGTCACCCGGAGCATGAGTTTCATCATAAACCGACTCCGTATTTCCTGCTGAAGTAATTTCAACTTTTACTTTTGTATTTGTCCAACCTTTTAATATCGAAAATTTAATCTGGGCAAAAAGCTTATCACCCGAACTATCTTCCTTACTATCCATTGCCTTAACTTCAACTGGATAGCCGTCACTCAATACCAACCCGACCTCACTCTTAGTTTCTAAGGAAGCATCGGCTGATGGCTCCTGAGAAATTATCGTACCCTTTGGATAAGAATTTGAAAAAATTCTCTCCGTGATTTTTGGGGCAAAGCCTTGTTCCTTGAGCATGAGAAAAGCTTCATCTTCCTTCATGCCAATAAGATTGGGAACAGACACCTTAGAGGCTCCTCTAGAAACAAACAATTTAACTATCCGGCCTTCTTTTACAATCCGTCCAATCTCAGGAACAGTAGAAACAATATGATTGGCAGCAATGGCTTCATCATCAATCTGCCCGGCTATCTCCGGTTTTAATCCGAGCGATTTTAAAACAACAACGGCTTCTTCCTTATATACATTTCGAAGATCAGGAATCCTTACCTCTCGAATTGAACTGAAATAACTAAGGTATAAGCCATACACCCCTGCAAATCCAATGAGCACTCCGGCAGCAATAACAGCGATAATAATCTTTTGGCGAGACAATCTCTTTTTTCTGCCCTTTTGCTCACTCATATATTCTCCTTTAAGCTGCTTAAGCATCTCATCCCCATTAAGCATATCCTCTTTTATAATACTATTATCTTTTACGCTGGCAATAACTTCTCCGATATTTTTGAATCTATCTTTTCTATCACGTTCAAGCATAGCCATAATGACATTACTTATATGAGCAGGAATAGCTCCTGCCATCGACTCAGGAGGCACAGCACCTCGAGAAATCTCTTTATTCAGCTTCTTCACATCACTATTATTTTTAAAGGGCAAATTTCCGCTATATAACCAATACAGAATAATGCCAAGAGAATAAATATCTGATGACTTTGTGGTAATTCCTCGAGTTAGTTGTTCAGGAGAATAAAAGGCTGCTTGGTCAATAATATGCTGAGACTGAAGATTAAACAAATTAATTTCATTACTAACAACGTAATCGGTTATCTTAATAGCCCCGTTCTGAAGCAAGAAAATAGTATCAGGGTTAATAGCACCATGGCAATAATTATTGCCATACAGGAACGCCAGTCCTTCATTTATTTTCTCAAGCAGGGAAACAATCTTGTCCTGATCAATCACTTTGCTATTGTCTTCTCCAATTGTCACGGCTGGAGCTTCATTTAAGAAAAATTCTCCTTTTTCAAAAGCTTCCGGCAATGTCATGCCAAGACTATGTTCATAGATAACAAAAAGATTATTATTAATACATTCATAGTCAACGATTTTAATTAGATACGGATGCACTATTTTTTTTAGCGAATCCAATTTATCGACGAGTGCATCTAGATACTCAGATGGTATATGTGCAGTTTTGTACTGTTTAATTATTATATCGATATTTGTTGAAATAATTGTACCTGAAAAGGTATAACTTATGAGGTCTTCTCTAATGAGGCTATTAATCTGGAATTGATTTTTTATTATTTTTTTCATAATATGACAGGCCAGTATTTTGAAGCTGTTCACAGCTTCTTCCCTCTGCTCAAAACCGATTACTCAACAGGAACATCTGACAGCACGAAATGCAAGAGTATTATATCATAACTAAAAACTGGTGAAAACAACAAGATTTATTCAATTCCAGCTGCCACGAATTTTGACATTTTAATTTGTCCGCCCTTTTCATAGAAAGTAACGTACGATAAGGTTTTTTCCATATGGCACTTACAACCGTTCATAGTTATATCGACACCAGGATAGACTTTTCCTGAGACCGCGAGCATCGGCGTCCGTTTTTGTTCGATTTGTTCAGAGACTTGCGTTTGCTCCTCTTTCAGCTTTTTTAACTGCTCAAGAAGCCCCCTTTGAGCATCGTTAATTTTTGCATGAAATGCCTTCAACTGATCAATTTTTGCCTGATCTACCGGACTCGCTGCCTTGCCGGCTGAAATTGATTCTTCAAGTTTCTCGCGATTAAGCTTGAGTTTGGTAAAATTTTCCATTACTCTCTCAATCTCACTCGAAACTAACTGCATACGTTCTTTTAATTCAATAAGATTACCAACGGTGATTTTTGTTTTCGTTGAGTATTCGGATCCGACATCTTTAGCCTGGATCACGTTATCTGCTATAAGCTCTCCACCAACGACCAAGCCTTTCCCTTCGGCGCAGACAATTGAGTTGCCAGCCTTAATTTTACTATGCATAATAGCTCGTTTAACATTTACTTTATTCACTGCTTCAACATTGCCACTCTCAATAAAAATTGCATTCACATCAACGCCAGCCTTAACATAGCCTTTATCTTTTGCGATAATCCCGCCTAAAGCATTGACAGTTCCTCCGGCTTCGATAATAGCATTTTTAATATTGCCATGAACATCGATATTACCGGAAGCAATGACCTTGAAGCCATCAAGCACATCGCCTTTTATAACAATATCTCCGTTAAACTCTACATTCCCGACAGAAAAATCTATATCAGTTTCAATTATATATTGGCTGGAAACATGAACCGTGTTCCCTATAAGCTTCGGACAGCCGGTTATTTTTGCATGAAACTCCATCCCATCTTCAACAACAGTAGCGACAACATTATTGCCTGCCTTAAGCGGTAACTCTCGTCCGTTACTTGTCTTTAATTCTTTACCAGTGACAGTCATTCCAGGAATCCCTTTGGTCGAGGATATTATTTTTGACAATAACTCGCCCTCTTCGACCTGGAGAACAGTATCAAGATTATAATGATCAACGCTCCCATCTTCGCGTATAATTGGTTTGGGTTCTTTATTTTTTATCTCGAAGAAGAACTCTTTTTTAGTATCTTCCCCGGGGATTGGAGTAACACCGACAGCAACAATATGATCCTCTTCAAACAGCTTAGCTGTAACAATTTTGTCAATCAACTCATTGTCTATGCCGAAAATTACGAAGTTTTTCTTGAGTTCTTTAATAATATCTTCAGAGCAAAAATCATCCTTTGCAGAAGAGATCCTCACAACTGCTTGCATTTCATTCTGCGATACTTTGATATTAATAACGTTTATTGAATTATTAGCCATATTATTTCATTAAAGCCCGGAGACGAAACATTTAATATTAACCTATTTCAATACGTCAATCAAATCTACACATCAAATTAAACTTGATTCCGAGAAAAAGCTACTAATTAGTTTAACAAATATTTCATTTTTTGTCCATAAATCGGCTGGGAGTTAAAAAAAGAAATCCCTGTTTATTAGGGATTTCTTATTAGATACACTATAACCAATAAATTAGTTTACTTGATCTTTTAGACCTTTACCAGCACTAAAAGTTACAGTATTTTTTGCAGCGATACTAATTGTTTGTCCTGTCTGTGGGTTTCTTCCTTTTCTAGCTGCTCTTGTTTTCTTTTTCCATGTACCAAAACCAACAATAGCGACATCATCGCCTTTGTTAAGCGCTTTGCCAATAGATTCGATTACTGCATCTATTACTTGCGCTACAGATGATTTTGACATGCTTGTAGCATCAGCGACACTTGCAACCAATTCACCTTTATTCAAGTTTTTCACCCCCTCCATAACAAAAAATAATTAGTTTATTACTTACAATTTAGCATAGCATATTTTTAGAAGTCAAGCATTTCCTTGCAAATATCTGCTTTTATGAACAATTATTTAATGATCGAACGAAAAAAGCATACGCAGACCAAACATATTTTATTGCAACCACAACAAATTATCGACACAAACAACAAATATATCGATTTATTGACACAACAACGCATAAAATAACAGCCGATATCTCAAAAAGCCCAAAGGACAAGCACACCGGCGGCCAGCCTTGTTTGCTATATTTCCAATTCGCATGATATCATATAATTACTGTTAACTTAAAAACCCTTGATAATTATCCACAGGACGTTATTATGGAAAAAATATTTATTGTTGATGATGAATTAAATATTCGAAAAGCTATTTCCGAGCATATTCTTGGCCCTCTTTATGACTGTTTTACGGCTCAAGATGGAGCAGAAGCGCTCAACGTATTCGAAAAAAAACTACCTGACCTGGTCATGCTTGATATAAAGATACCCAAAATAAATGGACTCACTGTCCTAAAAAAGATGAAAGAAATAAGTCCGGAAACCCCGGTAATTATCATGACAGGAAATGCATCGATTGAAACTGCAATCGAAGCTATGAAAAACGGGGCATATGATTTTCTCCTCAAACCTTTTAACATCGACAAATTAAAAATAACGGTAAAAAATGCACTGGAAACCTGTAAAATTACCAGAACGAATAGAGTTATTCAATCCGAAATCGGCTCAGTATATACCTTTGACTCCATTATTGGGATCTCACTCCCCATGAAAAAGGTATTTAATTTAATCTCTAAGGCGACAGAAAATAACGTTACGGTTTTAATCCAAGGAGAAAGCGGGACAGGAAAAGAACTCGTTGCCAAAGAAATACATTATAATTCCGACAGAAAAAACAAACCGTTTATTGCGGTTAACAGTACGGCTATTCCGGAATCGTTACTTGAACATGAGTTGTTTGGCGCCGAAAAAGGATCATTTACCGGAGCTTATCAACAAACAAAAGGCAAATTCGAGTTGGCTGATGGCGGGACTATTTTTCTTGATGAAATCGGCGATATCGATATCCAGATGCAATCAAAACTGTTACGGGTGATACAGGAAAAAGAATTTTACCGAATTGGCGGAAACGAACCGGTAAGAGTCGACGTGAGGATTATTTCGGCAACGAACAAAGACCTCAAGGTTGCCACAGACCAAGGAAAGTTCAGGAATGATCTCTATTATCGGCTCACCGTATTTCCTATAATGTTGCCATCTCTGAAAGAACGGAAAGAAGATATCGAGCCATTAACCAATCATTTTCTCAAAATCTATTCTCAAAAAATAAAAAAAAAAGTCACCGGGATCGATAGTCAAGCACTCCATGCGATCCTCAATCATGACTGGCCTGGAAACATAAGAGAGCTGGAAAACATCATCGAACGTGGAATAATCCTCACAAAAAACGAACTCTTAACCCTAGAGGATGTTCCTTCAGAAATCTATAAAAACATGGCGGAAGAGGTTCCGGCACCAGTACCTACGTCAAATACTCTTATTATCCCTCTCGTTGAAAGTGAAAGAATAATAATTCTGAATGCTTTAAAATGTACTCAGGGAAATATACGGCAGGCTGCAAAAGCTCTGGGCATTGATCGGTCAACACTTTATAGAAAGCTTCGGGAAACACCTGACTTCAGGGAATAACAATGTGAAAATCTTTAGATAGCAGCCTTAACATGAGGAATTTTACCTATTTCTTCATAGAGCCGGTCAAAAATCTCTTTTGAGACTATAGTAACTTTCACGGAAAAACTAACATATTTGCCTGTTTTACTGGCATTCGTCGACACCTTCGAATAACTGACACGTAAACCATCAAAAATTTCTACCAATAACCCAAGGTTCTCTTGCTCAGGTTTAATTGCTTCGATGATAACTTTTAACTCGAAAGTTACCGGGTACTGAACCTTGGAATCAATAAAGATATCCATGTTGTTCGGCTTCAAATTAATCCATTCATTGTTCATAGCATTACCCCATAGAATTGAAAAATACGGATTCCGGTATATTTTTTATATAAACACCAGAAACCAGGCAGCAAACTATTGCTGAATCACATCTCCCATAATACCATAAAGCAAAAGAGATACAAGAAACCCGCACAAAAATCTCTATCCAGACAAGAACAGGTGCTCACATTTATTTTTGTTGAGACTGGTAATAGGTTTTTGCTTCAGGGATATCCTTCTTAATATCCTTAATTCGAGTATCCGGCGCCGGATGGGTAGAAAGAAACTCAGGTGGAGTAGTTCCGCCTTTTTCCTTCATACGCTGCCAGAAAGGTATTGCGGCCTCGACATCATACCCTGCCCGGGACATAAGAATGAGACCGATACGGTCCGCCTCGGATTCTTGCGTCCTACTGTAAGGCAGCACAACGCCTAGCTCGGCTCCCACACCATAAGCAGCCATAAATATCTGTTTTGTCTGCTGTGGATTGTTTTTAATTACCTCAGACAGGACTACGCTACCGAGCTGCAAAAGTAGTTGCTGGCTCATTCTCTCATTCCCGTGTTGAGCAATCGCATGGGCAATTTCATGCCCGACAACAACTGCGAGTCCGGTTTCATCCTCGGTAATTGGAAGAATGCCTGTGTATACCGCTACTTTTCCACCAGGCAAACAAAAGGCATTTATAACCTTATCATTTTGAAGCAGATTAAACTCCCATTTGTATAATTTTAGTTCATCCTTCAAATTATGTTCACTGGCAAAAGATTCAACTGCCATTGATAATCGGGCACCAACACATCGTACCATCGCGTTTTTCTCTGGATCATTAGAAGTTTTCGATTCTTGAAGAACTTCTCGATAACTCTGATCGCCAAGCTGGATAAGCTGGCTTTCAGGAATCAAGGCCGCTCGATTTCTTCCGGTAAACGGCACTCGCTCACATCCGGATAAACACAACAAAAGTACTAAACATAACAAACCTGAGATTATTTTTTGCATGAACATCCCCTCCCATAACTTAGAGGGTACCTTATCATAAAATACTTTTTTATTAAACTCTAATATAATGGAAATTATTGGCTGCAAATATAATAAAAAAATCTAGATTCGAGAATAATAAAAATTATTTTTTAACCCAGCTAATTTCTTTGAGTTTTCAATAAATGCAAATTATGGCAATCAGTAAAATTTCTAAAGATTTGTCCGGATTTAATGATACAATTAATTAGTACAATTTTCAAAAAACTACAGTATTTATTATCAAAATATTATCAGTAGAAATTTGAAAATAATTATCTGGGATAATGCCGGAAAGCAGGAAAACCTATAACAGGCGAAATACCACTTACTGTCAAACCTGATGCTGAAAAAAGTCTAATTAACCTGGGAAACCATTTCCTGGCGGAAGGGCTCATTGATAAGGCTGTCGACACTTATAAAGCAGCAATAGCAAAAAACCCTGATATCCCCGAAGCCTACTTCAACCTGGGAATAGGCTTAGGTCTCAAAGGAAATCATTACGAAGCTATCGAATGTTATCAGAAAGCCATACGCCTCAAACCGGATTTTGCTGAAGCGTATACAAATTTAGGGAATGAATATCGAGACAAAGGAAAATTCGAAAAAGCTATAGAGCATTATCAAAAAGCGCTAGAAATAAGTCCTGCATTCATAATAGCGCTAAACAATATGGCTAATCTGTTTAAAAGTATTGGAAAAACAGAAAATGCCCTGCGCTACTATCGCAAAATAGTAGCCGTAAAACCTGATTCTCCGAAAGAGCACTCCAACCTATTATTAACCATGCATTATCGAACTTTCGATCCAAACGCTATCTTTATTGAACATCAAAAATGGGAAAGCCTTCATACAGCAAAGGTCACAAAACCATTATTCTCGATATCAGGTACTCCACCAAAAAATCGTCGCTTGCGGATCGGGTACGTATCACCTGATTTTCGTAAGCATTCTGTCAGTTATTTCATAGAGCCCATACTGGCTGGCCATAATCGAAGCTCTTTCGAAGTCATTTGTTATTCTGATGTCGTGCACTATGATTCGGTAACGGAACACTTACGGTGCCTGTCAGACAGCTGGAATGATACCAGCAGTCTGACAGATCAACAATTAGCAGAAAAAATTAAAAATGACCGCATTGATATCCTGGTCGATCTGGCTGGACATACTGCAAATAACAGATTGCTGGTGTTTGCGAGAAAACCTGCCCCAATCCAGGTGACCTATTTAGGATATCCGAATACTACCGGGTTAAAAACCATTGATTATCGCATCACAGATACATATGCAGACCCTGTCGGAGCCACAGATCAATATCATAGTGAGCAACTACTGCGCCTGCCACAAAGCTTCTTATGCTACAGTCCGGCTTCAGACAGCCCTGAGCCCAGTCAACTCCCGGCCCTGGAAAAAGGGAACATTACCTTCGGTTCTTTCAATGACAGGGCAAAAATCTCCTCTGAGATGCTGGAATTATGGTCGGCAATTCTACAGGCTCAGCCCAAATCAGAGCTTATCCTCAAATCAACATACTTTACTGACACTAAAAGCAAGCAGGATGTTGTTGCGATGTTTAGAAATAAGGGAATTTTACCTGAAAGAATACGATTGCTGAGTGCAGTAGCCTCTCATCAAAAACATTTAGGATTATACAATAATATCGACATTTGCTTAGACACATTTCCCTATAACGGCACAACAACAACCTGTGAAGCACTCTGGATGGGCATTCCGGTAATTACCTTGACAGGGAAAACCCATGTCTCAAGAGTCGGGTATTCTCTATTAAATAATCTAGGGCTTACCGATCTGTGCACGTTTACACCTGAGGAGTATAGGGCAAAGGCGCAAGCACTCGCAAGTGATCTGGTAAAGCTTAGCCAAATACGAAGTAATCTCCGATCCAGGATGGAAGGCTCGATAGTAACTGATCGGATAAAATTCGTTCAATCACTGGAAACCGCTTATCAAAATATTTGGGAATTCGGTAATCAGACAAAAGAATCAAATTCCTAGCATTTTCCTGAGAATATTATCATTACCAGAACTGCCCGGGCTCTTTTTCAGAGAACCAGAAGCTGGTTCCTGTTTTTTGGGACCACCGAAGGATAGGGAAACATAGCGTTTGAGTTCAACTCGTCCAGCTTTTTTTTTATCGCTGAGCATCTGTTCCTTCTCTTGTTTCCAAAGTTTTTTCTGATCTTCTGAAGTCATACTCTTATTGTAGAAGTTAGGAATTCAATAATCAAGATTTACAATCTCTTTAACAAATATAAAATACCTGTAAAATAAAAGTAGGTATGTTAGGTTATTGAAAAGCGCCAATGTTCACTATGAAAGCTTCTTATGAAATCTGAATGGAACTATGTCAAATCAATCATTATTGTGGTCCTCTTAATTACCACGCTCCCCTATTTCATCAACTACTTACAGACACCCAAGGGAGCTGCATATACAGGCATGCCGGCAATACACTCATCTGACATGTATATTTATATCAGTTGGATACAACAGATCAAAGAAGGTGCGATATTTCTGCACAATACCTTCACACAGGAACATGGCTACCCCTTTCTTAACCCGTTTTTTCTTCTTGGCGGTATACTTATAAAGTTCTTAAATTTACCGAACATCATTGGGTACCACTTTCTTCGCATCAGTGCAATAACCGCCTCCTTAATGATATTCTTTCTTTTCATAAAAACCTACCTTACAACAACCCGCGAACGGATCATAGCGCTTTGCCTTATTGGCTTTTCCGGTGGTCTTTGGGCCCCTGGAGAATGGCTTACAGAACATTCGATATTCCTGGAATTCTATGAAAATGCGCTCCATACATTTGCGCTGGGTGTGATTACCTTGTTTTCCTATATTTATGTAAAAAAACCTAAATATTACCTTTATTACCTCACCATTCTCGCAAACATCTTAATTCTCTCTCACAGCTATGATGTTGTCATCATTTTTGGAATAGTGTTGACACATTTACTCGCCGATACAATCGTTCACCGGAAACTCAACCTGGGACTGGTGAGAGACAATATGTTCCTCCTGTTATTCAGCCTTCCGAGCGTGCTGTATATGGGCTATTTAGTAACTCATGACCTGATCCTAAAACAGGGCGTCACATTGAGTTCCAAAGCCTATATATTCCCGGTCTACTTTGCAGTGTACGGAGTCCTCGCTATCCTTGCCGCAATAGGCGTCTACATTGCACGATCTCAATTGAAAAATCGATATTTATTTGTGGCGAGCTGGCTCCTCACCTACCCATTGATCATCTATATCCCTATACCTTTCGCTCTTTCGTTTGCCTTCCGCCTCGTCCTCGGCTGGCAAATCCCAATGGCAATCTTCGCAGCGCTTGCGGTAGAAACCATATATCAAAAGGCAACAACTACCAAGAGCAGTAAAAAAGGTGTCCTGGTAATTGCCACTATCCTTATCCTTAGTTCCGGAAACAACCTGGCTTTCTTATTCCAGGATATATGGGATGCTAACAGAAACCGTACCACGCCTTATTATATACCGGCAGATTATATGAGAGCGTTTCAGTGGATCGATAAAAACACAAAAAACAAAGAAATATTTTTTGGGGATTTTTATACCTGCTATTTTCTTACAGCCCTCGCCGGAAATCGGGTATATTGGGGAAATATCTATCAAACATACAAATTAAAAGAAAAAGAAAAAGCCGCACAGCCTTTCTTCTCTACCACACCGAACGCCGGGAAAAGTTTTTTGCACAGCAATAATCTGTCATATGTGATTATTGGTCCTTGGGAGAATACCCATTTTAAAGGGTCTATTAACGAACTGGGGAAAATTGTAAAAAAATCCGGAGATGTCACTATTATAAAAGTACCTGTTATGCGAAGTTTTGAGGATTAACCGACTGTCCACTACTATCGCGAAGTTCAAAGTGCAAATGCGTGCCCGTTGATCTCCCGGTACTCCCCATAACGCCAAGGCTCTCATTCGTTGTAACCGTATCCCCAACTCTTACCTGTATCGAGCTCAAGTGTCCGTATAAGGTTGTCGTGCCGTTCGCGTGTTGTATAACAACGGCATTCCCGTAAGCCCCCTTCCAACCAGCTTCAATAACCTTACCACCGCCAAAAGCGCCAACCGTCGGATTACCCCCCGGAGGCGCAATATCAATACCCGTATGAAGCTTGTACTCGCCAGTGGTCGGATGGACCCTCATACCATAACCGGAAGTAACCGTTGCGCCAGCCCCGTGAACCATAGCCATTAGGCTCGGAACATGTTCCATTCCTGCAAATGCAGCAGGATCAAAATAACCGTTACTTCCCTGCACCTCGAATTGCACAAGGATCTCTTGAGGAAGTAATTCCAGTTTATCACCTTTATTCAGGGTTGATTTCCCGTTAAGCTCCTGATGATACCATTGTAACGCCTGAGCTATAAGTTTTTCTTTGTCTTGTCCTGATACTGGGATAAAATCTTTATAAAACTCCGATATCTGCTTTGCCAACTGCTCAAAAGTGACACCCTCAGCCGTAATTTCAAACGAACTACTATTATCAAGTCCTGCAAAAAGAGCACAGGAAAAACCTCCGGCTGCAAATAATGGAGCGTTAACACCAGCAACTTTTGGAAGAAGCTGATCTTTGGTTCTTCCGGTTAAATTGAAGATTGCATCACAATAACCCTGAGCATCCTCAAATCCGGCTCCGGTAAAAGTAGCTGTAAAGGTTTTGATCCCCATAATGCCATCCACAATGCTGCGGATCCCAACCCCTTCGCCAAGAAGGCTATGGTACTGTTTATAATAGTTCCATTGAAGTTCACTGACTTTTTTAGAAAAGGTAGATTCGTTCATAGAGTCCAAAGCCTGGGTAAGCATTACTTCATCAGTAATTCCAAATAATCTGGAAATAAATTGTTTCTGAGCTGATTGGGACATCTCCATAACATCTTGATAGCTAATTCCTTTGCTGTTCCGATTTATCAAAATACATCGCTGGAATAAGGTCATTATTTCCTTATTTGCCTGTTTACTCACTTCCTTCGGATCTACCTTCACTATATTGATATTACTTTGCATGGCATTGATTACATTAGCGCTTTCGGGTGAAGATTGCGGATTCAGATATGGCCCAGTATTAATTTTCACAGCTTTCGTTGCTTCAGGCCCTTCAACGACGGCTGTTTTAAGTTTAAGAAGAGAATTGAGTATACCCTTTGGTTGAATTGATTCTGTTGACGAAAAAATCATTTTCTACCTTCCTGTTTCTTTCGAGCACGTATTATCTTTATCTATATAGATCTTGATTTTTCTTCTTTTTCTTGCATGGATAGTTTATGTTTTGAAATTATTGCACCATCCAAAACAACATATTATGTTATAGTACATAATTCATCAAGACATAATTTCGCGGAAAGCAGCAGGTTGCATCGACGAAGGGACTATATTGCTTTTCTGCTGCAATATTGCCATAATATGGAAAAAATAAAGGATCACTATAATGACTAAAAAACTCTGGAAAGCAGGGACAATGCTGTATCCTCTACCGGTAGTAATGGTATCATGCGGCACCAGCAATGAAGAGCATAATATTATAACGATAGCCTGGGCAGGAACCGTCTGTACGGACCCGCCAATGCTTTCAATTTCTCTTCGCCCGTCCCGCTATTCTTACGATATTATCAAAAAAAATGGAGAGTTCGTCGTCAATCTGACAAATCAAAAACTGGCTTTTGCTACTGATTTTTGTGGTGTTAAGTCCGGCAGGGATATCAATAAGTTTACTCATCTCAAGCTGACGCCGGCAAAAGCTGCCTATGTTGCGGCTCCACTCATCCTGGAAAGCCCGCTTAATATTGAATGCAGAGTGAAAACCATTATCTCTTTAGGCTCTCACGATATGTTCCTCGCAGAAGTCCTCGGAGTACACGTCGATAAAATATTAATCAACACAAACGAGGCGCTCAATCTTCGGGCAATGGATCCGATTTGCTATTCTCACGGAAAATATTATGTTTTAGGTAACCAGGTTGGCTCATTCGGCTATTCAGTCAAAAAAAAGAAAAAGTAGCCTACATACCTTTTAAAAACAGCCATAAATATAAGCTTGAGACAGTCCCGAAACGAAGCCTGTTTGATAACAAAGAAAAACAAACCTTTCCCCGATCAATAGGTGATTCAATATTGTTTTTATCGAAATAAACCATAAATTCCTGTTTTAGAGGTTGAACATAATCCCACGTTATTCGCAAAGAATTATACCATGAAGCCGATTTCCGAAAACTCAGGTCATAACTGAAAATATCATAATAGATCCCATAAAACTTCGGATATATCATTTTATCCTGAGAGATCCGCCATTCGGACAACACCCGCTTGTCTGCACTCGAAAACGCATAGGTCATTTTGTATTTTGTAGCGCGAGTGACCCTCTGCGATAAATAATAATAATCAGGAACATACAGTTTTTCTTCTGCACTCAGCGAAAGATTATTCGCTAACTTAAAAAAAGCCGTCGATTTATTGTCGGCAAACGAAGAATTCTGGGGATTTTGAATGAAATCGTTAATATATCTCATTTCAATAAGCGGTTGATGAGACTCAACAAATTCATCCCAGGTTTTTTCTTTATCCGAAATAATCATATCAGTGATGTAATAAAGCATCTCTTGTTCTTCCAGCAAAAGCTGCCCATTAGTGTGTATCAGAATAGAAGTAATGACATTTTTATCATCCATGAGCATCAAGGCATGTTTGCCAAAAGGATGTCCACCCCACCTGGCGGAGATAATATTATTGTCTTTATCCCTTTTGATTTCATAAAAAAGCATAGTAAAGCTATCGTCTTTTCTTGCCAGGTCCTCGGCAATATTAACCGGAACACTCGCCCAGAGTTGCTTATCTTCATCCCAGTACTTCCATTTGTTATCCTTATATACCATCAGGCAGTCTTGTTTAAGCAGTGACGTATCAGGATAAAGCGAGGCATAGAAATAGTCAGTCTTCTTAAAGATCCTAAACATTCCTTCCGGTGTCGGCTCTGCATAGTTCTTGTCGAACACCAGACCTTTTTCATCTTTACCTTGTAGAGGATAATTTGAAAACTCAGGGCCGGACATCACATTAAATTTAGCAAAAGCTTTGTTATTCAGAAACAAGATACCCGCCTTCTGCGGATAGAGTACCAGCTTTAACCCTGTCGGATCACTACATTTATATTTCAAGTTCTGAATATCTTCGTTAGAATTAACAAGGTCCGTCAATTCCGCAATCTCGGCGAGATTATCAGGCGGATTAAGGTTATATCCTTTTATGTACACAGTAGCGTTTAAAGGTAAAATCGAATACAATATGAAGCTCGTAGCCGGCGAGATATGCACACATCCATGGCTTATATAAAGATTCCCAATACCATTATTGATATACGAAGCTACCTTGAAATCGTTAATTTCTCTGATAAGTTGGTACTGAAGCGGCGGATAAGTATCGTTTAGTTTTGAGTACCTATACAACTCTTCTTTTCCCACATAATTAAAATTCGCGGCAAAAGATATCGTCGCTAATACAAGCAAAATTATGAATACTAAAAATATTACATTTCTTTTCATGGTTTCAGATCATTTATAGATATTTGCTCAAATTGATTCCTTTTGAGCAGAATTTTATAAAAAACATCTTCTTTTGTCTTCAATGAATCGATATGAGCCTTTGCAAATTCCGTTTGTCCTAGCGAATATATCTGCTTAAAGTAATCCCAGTTTTTTGTTAAATAGGCAAATTTTAATATTAATTTGTCAGCAGCTATCTTGTACAAATACAATTCTCGCTCAATACCATAGATTTTACGATAATCCTTTGAATTGATACCGATTTTATTTAAAGAATAAATCTCTTCTGAATCTAACGTATAATCTTTCGGAAAATAGTACAATTTGTAGGCTGCTCTAATATACGGCGGTAATCCCTGCCATTCTTTGTACGTCACATTCTGATTATACATTAATCTAAGATATGTTGTAACTACAGGATTGTTCAAATAAAAGCTGTCATTGCCTTTCAGAAAATAGAGCAAATTAATATACTCATGATATCCTGAAAAATTATTAAGAAAACTTTCTAATTTATTACTGCTGGGAACACTAAGAGCCGTGGCCAAATCCATGATAAACTGTTTCTGCTCAAATGATACTTCTCCGGTAGCATATCCCATCTCATTAGAGACATTTCTTTTGTCTCTGCTCCAGAATATAGTATACTTTCCAAAATCATGACTCCCCCACATTGCTTCTACTATTTTTCCGGAAGCATCCCTTTTGATATCGAAATAATTATAGATTAACCGACCGGCATAATTTTTTTCGAGATCAATTCTAATGATTTCCGGAACGGGATAAGCCTTGTTTTTGCGATAATAGACATAACCTCCACTTGTTTTCTGAATTTTTGCCCACATGGGGACAATAGTCGTATATCTATAGCTCGTCGTAAAGAAGTCATCACTTCTGCCAAAAATATAGTATTTACCTGGGGTAGTTGCTTCTGAGAGGGAAGGATCAAAGGTATACTCGGATGATGTAGGATTTGTATATGAAAGATAATACGCTTTTGATGGACCAGGGAGTGCCTTCATTCTAAATAAAGGAACTTTTTTATTATAGATAATCCATACTTCGCTCCCCGGATAAGCAACAACAGAAGCGTTCGACGGATTATTCAGAAGTTCTTTGTAATATTTAATATCCGCAGTCTTTTTTATTACCTCGATCGCCCAGGGAAGCTCAGAAACAGCAACGTCAGGAGTTGAAGTATAGTCCTTGACTTGAAGTTCCGCAAGATCAGGAACAATGCTGTAAAGAATATAGATATCCGCAGGGTAAAAGTGAAAACACCCATGACTATCATACGGATGCCCTAGTATTTCCTGAGAAATATTAGGAAAGTTCATTTCATTAATAAGAGTTAGAAAGTCTGAAGAAAAACAGGTAGTTGTAAAAAAAAATGATAAGATCAAATATTTGATTGTTTTCATAGGTAATATGCAAGAGGGGTTGTAACGGATACTTCCCCCCTTGATCGGCACCAAAACTTAAAATGTGAATTTATATCCAAGCAGGATATTAAAAACATTTTTATTATTATCTCCAACAGCAAAATTATTGATCCCGGTCTCAAGAAAAAGTGCTTCATTCCGGAAGCCCTCAGAAAGCTTCGTTGGGTATTCTGCACCTAATACTAAATTATACCCTAATTTGCTATCAGATTTAAGCGGAGAATTAATTCCTGCTCCCGTATAAAATGTGAAAGGCGAATTTTCCATTTTAAAATTAAGAAGTTCATTCACATAGAGAACCAGAGCGCTGTCATCGTTATCTAACGCAAAGCCTAGTCCGGCCCGCGTTGTCAGGTAGGCTGTGTTTGAAATAGCAATTGGGAGAAAGGAGGCGTCGCTAATAACCCCGAATCCAGGAGCAATAGATCCTAATCGAACATCAACCTGAAACACAGGCACCTTCGTCGACAGGGCCGTAGCAGCCGGCTGTTGTTGCCCAATTTGCTCTTCGGTTGTAGGCGATGCCGGTTTTGCAGCTTCCTGAACCGGCGGCTTCGCTGGAGCTGCTTCCGTATCCAAATCCTTTATCTCTGGTGCCGGACGAATGGCTGTTCCTTGTTTTGGAACGACTTCAACAGCTTTTCTTGTTACTTTTTGATACGTACGGGTTTCACTATACCCTAAACTCGCCATTACCAGCATCAATACAAATGCAATAATAAAAAATGTTTTTCTATCCATATAATTCCCTCCTATTTTTTTAATGCATTTACAACAATCAATTGCTTAGTGGTTATTGTATTACAAAAACCTTCTATGTAAAATACACGTTTTTCCTAAACAGTAACAATAAAATCAACGAAGATGGGTTAATTTCATCGTAGTCATGGTTAATCATAAAACCAGGACATTACTTTTCCCCCCATAATCATTAATTCTTCACTCAAAAGAAATTATTGCGCACCTACAACAAATTACTGTTGCCAAAATAAAAAATTAAAATTTACCGAAGACTATACAATGTAATATAATGTATTTAAATCTTGAAGTAATTTCCATGGATTATTTTGCATAAACTTTCTCAGTAAAGGTGTAAAACATTGGTTTTTGAAAAAATGCGGGGCATTAAGGGTTTAAAGAAAAAAAAGAAATCGTATGGTGCAATCCATCAGGAAAAGCGGCAGTTTTACGAAAAAATCCAAAAAATACTTCAAAAGATTGTTCTGGCATTATTCGTTTTGGTTTTTTTGGTAGCAGTGGCAATCAGCGTTTATGCCTACAAAATATACCAGGACTTACCTGATATCGACAGCAAAATGAATGTTTATATCCCAAACGAAGCCACCCAGATCATTTCAAAAGACGGTGTTGTCCTGGCAAAACTTCACCGTGAAGAAAACAGAACACTTGTTCCGCTCTCAAAAATTTCCGATAATATCAAAAAAGCTATAGTGGCAGTAGAAGATAAAAGGTTTTATAAACATCATGGCGTAGATTGGATAGGGATATTCCGTGCCATTGCTATCGACATAAAAGATAGGAGTCCGTCACAGGGAGCAAGCACCTTAACGCAGCAACTCGTTAAAAATGTTTTTCTCTACAAAGAAAAAAGTATAAAACGAAAAATTGCCGAGGTCATGCTCTCAACAAAAATTGAAAGATACCACTCAAAAGAAGAAATCCTGGAAATGTATCTCAACGAGGTATACTGGGGCCATAATGCTTATGGAATAGAATCTGCATCACAGCTGTATTACGGTAAAAGCTCACAGACGCTTACCCTTGCAGAAAGTGCACTATTAGTAGGAATTCTTAGAGGACCGGAGATATATTCCCCGTACAAAAACTATGACCAAGCCATTTTGCGGGAAAAAATAGTTCTGGTAAGAATGTTGCAGCTAGGATATATTAGCAAAAGAGAATATGACGAGGCATTGAAGCAACCTATAATATTAAAAGGCTATACAAACAGTGCTTATAAAGCACCCTATTTTGTATCCTATATTATTGAACAACTCATCAAAGATTACGGCGAGGCATCAGTCTACGTCACAGGGATGAAGGTCTATACAACACTCGACTACAGGTTACAACGTATCGCTGAACGCGTTGTTGAAGAAACCGTGCTAGCAGGAAAAGAAGGAAAAGCCGGTTTCGATCAGGCAGCGATGTTGGTTATGGACCCTGAAACCGGACATATCGTAGCTATGGTAGGCGGATATGACTTCACAAAAAGCCAATTCAACAAGGCTGTCCACTCCTATCGCCAGCCAGGCTCGGCATTTAAGCCGATTACTTATCTGACGGCACTCGAAAGGGGAATGACTCCTGATTCAATTATCGTCGATGCTCCGGTTTCCTATGGTTCGTATGTCCCACAAAACTATAATCACGACTATAAAGGCAGCATAAGCCTAAAAAAGGCACTCGAGCTTTCTCAAAACATCCCGGCAGTAAAGCTCTGTTATAAAGTAGGCCCGCAGGCAGTGATCGATACCGCACGAAGATTAGGGATAAAAAGCCCGCTTCAGCCCTACTTGCCTCTAACCCTTGGAGCAAACGAACTGACGATGCTCGAATTGACATCTGCGTATTGCGTATTTGCTGCTCAAGGGATAAAAACCGACCCTATTTCGATTACAAAGGTTCAATACCATGACCATATCAACATTCAAGTAAATCGAGTCAGGCGTCATCAGGAATTCAGCAAAGAAGCGGTAAACCAGCTTGTTGATATGATGCAGAACGTGGTTGAGAATGGAACCGCCAAAGCTGCCCGGCTGGTTGATCGTCCGGTCGCTGGAAAAACCGGAACAACGTCTGATTACCGCGATGCCTGGTTTATGGGCTTCGTTCCTCAGCTTGTCGTAGCTACCTGGGTAGGTAATGATAATAACTCCCGGATGAATAGGGTCACGGGAGGGTCGTATCCGGCAAAAATGTGGAAAAGCTTCATGGAAAAAGCCCTCAGCACAGTTCCTGTAAAGAATTTCCCACTCGCTGAATCTGCAAAAAAAGTTAACATATGTGAATTATCCGGAGAACTTGCCGCAGAGTATTGTCCATCCGAATCGGTTAAAGAAAAATATTTCGTCAAAGAGTTTATGCCGACAAAAGAATGCACTCTCCACAAGCCTGAAGCTGAGAAACAAAATGTGCCTTTAAGCCCCAAAGAACAACAGGAAATTAACGCTACTAACCAGTTAGAAGATGCTCCCGTTGAGATTAATAACGAGGAAGACAACCAAAACGCAACCGCTCCTATTAATTCCTCAACATTTCAAAGAAATAACGATTATTTTAATGAACATAGGGGAAATGGGCCCAATGACTAACTTACTAACTACGATAGCGACCGAAACCTGGAACATCTTCATGGAATCTGCTCCCTTTGTCTTATTAGGGATCGCTCTCTCTGGCATCCTTCATCTATTTATTTCCAAACAATTTATTCTTACTCATTTAGGAAAATCAAAAATCAAATCGGTATTTTTAGCTGCCCTAATAGGCGTTCCACTTCCGCTGTGTTCTTGCGGGGTAATTCCTATGGCTATCTCGTTAAGAAAACGAGGGGCAACTAAAGGGGCAACCAGTGCGTTTTTAATTTCTACACCGGAATCAGGCATAGATTCAATGCTTATCAGCTACGCGTTGTTAGATCCCATACTTACCATCGCCCGCCCGGTTATCGCCTTTATTACCGCAATAACCGCAGGCATATTGAGCAACCTGATTCCAGAAAAAGCACAGCTAGCACCGGAAACCAGCAGCTGCGAAGGAGCTTGCTGTTCAGACCATACCGAGCATCCGACACACCATACCCGAAACCTGAAACTTCTCGTAAAAAAAGCGATTCACTTTATTCTTTTTGATCTTTTACATGATATGGGCAGGTGGCTCATCTTGGGAATTATTCTTGCCGGGATTATCTCTGTACTCATTCCTAAAAGTTTTTTTGCTTTTGCCGGCGAGAATCCTCTTATAACAATGCCATTGATGGTCGTAATAGGAATTCCAATGTACATTTGCGCCTCATCTTCTACTCCAATTGCCGCAGCACTTATTCTCAAAGGAATCTCTCCCGGGGCAGCGCTCGTTTTCCTGCTTACCGGACCAGCCACAAATATCACGACAATAACCATGATAACCCGATTCTTAGGAAAAAAACTGACAGGTATTTATTTGACGACTATAATTATCTGTGCTCTCGTTTTTGGAATGCTCATAGATATGATATATGTGTGGTTGAAAATAAATCCACAGGCCATTGTCGGTACATATAGCCATAGTATCCCTGATCAGACGAACATTATTTTTGCACTCATACTAATATTCCTCATTGTTATCAGCTTTAGTAAAAAAGCCACCAAATATCTGCCCGGCTTGGCAACAGAATAAATCACTATTCTTCCCTAAATGGTTATTTATTTAAGAAAATTACCCTTAGCCACAAAGATCAAATCCCTTGATTCTTACTTACTTTAATAAAGGAATAACGAATGGTCTATTTAATTGAAACGATTCTTTATAAATACTTAAGCGATGTTATACGATTTACGTTTTTATTCTTTCCTATACTAATTGCCGGTAAGCTTATTATTACTTATCTAGGAAATAAAACAAAAAAAATACTCTACTTTAGATCAAACGCCTCAGCAGATAGGATCATAAAAGTCCTGAAAAGATCAGGAATGCTGGTGGTCACAGTCAGTGCACTCAGGATCTCCTTCTTTAACACAGCACTGAGGGAAATCCCAAAGTTTAAGCTTTATGTTAGTAATATTTCTTTCGTTTTGAATGTTATCCTTATAGCACAAATTATATACATTTTTATAGATGTCGCACTGGAATGGTACGCCTGTCATATCGCGGCAAAAACAGCAACCGGATTTGACAAAGAATTCCTTCCGTTAATAAGGAAGGGAGTTCTAGTTATCGTACTGGCACTTTCTCTCATTTCGATAATGAGCTATCTCGGATACAATGTAGTATCCCTCATTGCAACATTTGGGGTTGCTTCCCTAGCAATCGGCCTAGCTGCGCAAGAAACACTGGCAAACATGATTTCCGGATTCGTTATATTGATTGACAGGCCCTTTCGTGTTGGTGACAGGATACAGTATGATAACGATCTTATCGGTGATGTCATGGAAATAGGATTACGCTCTACAAGAATACTTAAGCTTGATAACACTATGGCGATTATTCCCAATTCGTCCCTTGGGAAAAACAAAGTTATTAACTTCTCATATCCCGATACTAAGATAAAAATTTATATCGCAATTGATATCGCATACGGCAGCGATATAAAAAAAGTAAAAGAAGTCATTACCATGTTGGCTGCCAATAATAGCAGCGTGTTACCGGAACCGTTACCACAGATATATTTTCGAAAATTTGCGGAAAATTGTCTCAAGCTTATACTCGAATGCTGGATAAATAATTATAATAATATCTGGATTATCGAAGATGAATTGCATATAGCCATTAACGAAGCCCTAAACCAGCGGGAAATAGAATCCCCCTATTCGGTTAAAAAAGCCGGATAATGCGTCATGTAATTGTGTAGCTTATTAACTGATTTCAGGCAAATCATTATCCTTAGCGGATCTACGGGTTATCAACCAGGAGTTTCTCTTTATTATTGCCAATCACAACAAAAACTACCCCGATGAGTACCACAACCAACGCAATAATACCTTCCCTGTTAATTCTCTCCCCGGCCAGAAAGACTCCCAGAAACACCGCAACAATAGGGTTCACAAAAGCATAACTGGTAGCTAGCGCCGGTCTGACATAACGAAAAAGGTACATATACGCACTAAAAGCTATCATAGAACCAAAGATAATCAAATATACAAAAGCCAACAATGATTGAGGTGAGGGAAAAACACTCATTCGCTCCCCGATAATAATACCGAGAATAACAGCAATAACGCCCCCGGTTATCATCTGAAGCGCGCTTGCCATAAGCCCGGCCGGCGACGGTACTTTTTTGCTTAATACTGACCCAAAGGCCCATGACAGAGGAGCTACAAACAAGAGTATTGCGCCCAAAAAATTAGCCTGTATTTCTCGATCCATGTTAAACATAATGATCCCGACAAAACCAATAGCTAAGCCAATAATCTCGTATCGATTCGGCCATTTGCCAAAAATGCCGGAAAAAAAACATGCCCATAAAGGAACTGAGGTCACAGCAATAGCAGCCAACCCTGAACCGACCCATTTCTCGGCACAACCTACGAACCCGGTCCCTCCCACCATTAAAAAGGCTCCGACAATTGCCGAGCCATACCACTGACTCGCACTCGGCCGAGAATCTCCATAAAGCCGAAGAATAAAATACATTATTCCACCGGCAAAAACAAACCGGAGCCCTGCCATACAAAGAGGCGGCATCGTCGTTACTGCAACACGAATTGCCAGATATGTAGATCCCCAGATTATATAGACGGAAAGCAACGATATGAGAATCAGTAAAAAATTACCTTTAGTTGTCGGTTGATAAACCATATTCCAATCCTATTCTAGGCTAACCTGGGCATATTATAGTACACGATAACAATAACACGAAGAGCCAATTTACCTCATCCAAGCCGGTTCAGAATTTCGTCAACATCTTTATTATCCAAGGTTTCACGCTCAATAAGGGCATTTGCTATAGAATCCAATTTATCGCGATTCTCTTTGAGCAAATTAAATACCCGGCTCTCCATGTCATCCAGAATGCCTTTTATTTCTTTGTCGATGATCTCTGCCGTGTATTCACTGAAATCTTTCGGCTGGGTCATCTCTCGTCCCAGAAAAACATGTTCTTCCCCCTGCCGAAATGTTGAGGCCCCTAATTTATCACTCATCCCCCACTGGCAGACCATCTTTCGTGCCAGTTGAGTCGCCTGCCGCAAATCATTAGCAGCACCGCTCGTAAGGTCATTAAAAACCAATTTCTCCGCTGCTCGCCCGCCAAGCTGAACCGCAATAACCGCATATAAATACGCCCGGCTAAAGTTATGTCGATCCGTATCCGGGGTCTGCTCCGTGGCGCCTAACGCCTGCCCATGAGGAATGATAGTAACTTTTTGTAAGGGGTCCGCTTCCGGCAAAAGCTTCGCAGCAAGTGCATGTCCGCTTTCATGATAGGCAGTAAGCTTTTTTTCCCTATCCTGGATTCTTTCTTCATTTTCCAGTCCTAAAAGAATCTTATCTATAGCATAATCAAAATCCTGGGCTTCTACTTTCTTTTTATTATTTCTGCCAGCCCACAACGCGGCCTCATTAACAAGGTTCTTAAGAAAAGCTCCGGAAAAACCCACAGTTCGTGCAGCGATATTTTCGAGATTAACATCATCAGCAAGAGGAACATTTTTAGTATGGATTTTTAAGATTTTTTCTCGAGCTTCCTTTTGCGGAAGGTCCAAGACTACCTGCCGGTCAAAACGTCCGGGTCTGGTCAAAGCAGGATCAAGGACATCAGGCCGATTCGTTGCTGCAACCACCACCACTGCTTCATGCGGGGCAAAGCCATCCATTTCTGATAATATCTGGTTGAGTGTCTGTTCCCGTTCATCATGCCCCCCACCAATGCCGCTACCCCGCACACGGCCTATGGAATCAATTTCATCAATAAAAATAATCGATGGAGAATCTTTCTTCGCATTATCAAACATATCGCGTACCCGGGATGCTCCTACCCCAACGAATACTTCCACAAACTCAGAACCGCTAATACTAAAAAATGGAATACCGATTTCCCCGGCAACTGCTTTGGCAAGCAAAGTTTTTCCGCATCCTGGCGGTCCGACAAGGAGAATACCTTTAGGGATTTCAGCGCCTAGCTTAGAAAATTTCTTCGGATCCTTGAGGTAATCAACGATCTCAATAAGCTCTTTTTTAGCATTTTCCAGCCCTGCAACATCACTAAAATGAACTTCACTATCTGTTTTATTGTACCGCCGGGCACCCGATTTTCCAAACCCGAAGATTCCCCGGTCCCCAAAAGAACCTTTCATTTGATCCTGCATTTTCTGACTGGCATAGATAAGATACCCAAAAAACAAAATAAGCGGCAGAAAACTTATCAGCAAATAAAGTAACCAGGAACTATTTTTTGATTCAGCAGTCACAACTATGCCTTTGTCTTCCATAGTTCGCATTAAGGTTGGATCTTCAATAGGAGGAATAGTAGTGGAAAAAAACTTATACGACGCCTTATCTTTGCCGCTTTGAACGATATAAGGCTTATTAAATGATCCGGTAACCTGATGATCGGAAAAGGTTACTTTTTCGACATTATTTTGTTGAATCTGTACCCGGAACTCGCTGTACGTGAGTTTAACTTGGTTGCTATTGATACCATATCCAAGATAATACCAGATTAAAGCAATAAGACTGATCCAAAAGAGATACCTCCAGCCGCTTCCCTGCGGAGCATCTCCATCATCAGTACCTTCAACCTCTCGACGTTTTCTCCGGTACTTATTGTCCATCTGAATCTTCTTTCATTTATCTGTTAATCACAGTAAAAGCCTTCATTATAGACAATTATTGACCATTCCAATAAATCACACACAAGAAAACACTAGGACAGGATATATCAAAAATCCAGACGAAACTCAAGCCCTTTATGAATCTATAACCGGAACCTGACAGCTACACTCAAAGTAATATATATTTTATTATTTACAATGTTGAAAAAAGCAGTTCTTTGCAGTGGAAATCAGTAAAATAGGAAATATCCCCGGATGCTGGCATAAAATCAGCCCAAAACGTTATCAACCAGGAAGGACCAGTCCAAGTAGTCAGTCAATTGATTTGAGAATTACAAGTCCTCTACAATGGAACCTAACAATGCAGTGCCAAAATTATCCTTCCACAGTTTTGATCAATAAATGGACTATGTGAATTAATTCTTTGGCTTGGGCTGATAGTTGCTCATTTGCCGACGCAGCTTCCTCCGAGTTAGAGGCATTTGCCTGGACGACAGTATTCATTTGCGCTACCGCATTATTAACCTGAGAGATACCTTTCATTTGTTCTTCGGTAGCAGTCGCTACGTCCTGTACAAGCACCGCTACTTTCTCAGCGCTCTCGATAATTGCTTCCATAGTTCCTGAGGCAATCGAAGATACACTTACACCTTTTTCTGCTGACTTCTGTGCTTCCTCTATCAGGCTTGCTGTATTCTTAGCTGCTTCTGCACTGCGGTGAGCCAGGTTACGAACCTCTTCGGCAACCACAGCAAACCCCTTCCCGGCTTCCCCTGCACGAGCAGCTTCAACTGCTGCATTCAGTGCCAGTAAGTTAGTCTGAAATGCTATCTCATCTATTGTCTTGATAATCTTGGCCGTTTCATTTGATGCAACTTTTATTTCGGTAATTGATTGATTAACACTGTTTATGGCCGTTTTTCCTTTTTCAACACGGTTTTTAGTTTCATGCATCTCATTATTGATCTGTCTGATACTGCTGGTATTCTTAGAGACCATGGAAGAGATTTCTTCCAGCGCTGCAGAAGTCTCTTCAAGGGTTGATGCCTGGTCACTCGCTCCACTGGCAACCTGCTGACTGGAAGCCGCTACCTGTGAGACAGCAGAATTGATCTGGTCACTGCTATCTTTTAAATTGTCAGTAGCAGCTATTACTGCTTTTACCAGAGAGGAGGTAACAAACCAAATAATTATCGATATTAATATGACAATAACAATTCCTATTGTTAATGATAAATACTTAATTCTCTTCAGCGGTCCTATTAACTCGGCTTTCTCTATCACCGCGAGCAATATCCATCCTCTTTTATCATCGCTTTTTAAATATGCTTCTTTTTTCACGACACCTGGGAACATATACGATATGAACCCATTTTTCTGTGCCAGCATTTTTTTTCCAAAATCCTGCTGACTAATATCTAATTTGAAAACATAATCTTTGTTTTTGTGAGCCAGGGTCATTCCTTTGCTATTTACAAGCACCATTGATCCTGTTTTTCCGAGACTTGTGTTAGTGATGTGATAAGCAAGATAAGCGAAATCAACCGGAGTACCAACAATACCCACCAACGTGCCATTATTATTGATAGGCGCGGTGATAAGAACTACATGCTTTCCTGTTGCCGGAGAGACGGCTACGTCACTAATCCAGGATTCTCCTTGCTTTGCTTTAACGGCATTTGTTGCATAATCAGGAATTTTCTGAAATTCCACTCCCACTGACTTGCCGTCAATTGAGTCTGCCAAAATCCTGCCTTCTTTGTCAGCAACAAAAATGTTCTCGTAATAGGGTGAATATTCCTGTACTCTTTTCAGGAAAGCATTTGCTGCATCAGTCTGCAAGCCCTGCCCTGCCGCTTTCAATACCTCAATTTCAGAATAAATAGATACTTGTCTTAATTTTTCTCCTAGCCAATCATCCATGTCAGCATGGACTTTATCAGTCAATTTTTTCAGTTTGTCTTGTTCCTGAGTTATCATGACTTTTGAAACTACAGCATAGGTTATAGTTGTTGTTACAAGTATTGCAATTAATACTAACGGAATAACAGTAATAATCAGCTTATTTCGGAAATTCATTTGCATTAGTGGCATTAATTGTAACCTCCTACACTAAATCGAGATTTTATTGGAATTTAATTTTTATAATAGCATTTTTTTATAATAAAAAAAAATATTACTTAAAAAACCAGCAAAAATCCAACCCGGAAAAAGCAGAATGATTTCAATTCCCAGCAAGAAAGGATCGCTGACGGCAGACAAGTTTGATCCCAAGAATATCAGCAACCTAGCGAATCCATAACGAAGGGAAAATACACCCGTCAAAAGAGATTTGAAGACCAGTGATAAGATGCTTGATGTAGTCGCCGGCACAAAATTATGATCTATGCAAGGAAATTCTCAGAATGAAAAATGAACCTTTCGAACCGTCAAATTATCGCGTATTTATGAAGTTTTTGAGATGCTCAAAACTGGTGATTCTCGAGTGGTAGCCCCAGAGGGAATCGAACCCTCGTCACCAACGTGAGAGGCTGGTGTCCTAACCGCTAGACGATGGGGCCACAACAAATTAATATTACTGTATTTTATTACTTTTTTCAACATCATTATTTTCATGGATAGTTATTTCTGTCTATCTCTGCGACACAATCCCTAAAAAGTCAACTAAACACATAGGATATTAGACATTACTAATTGTTCATCCCTGAAAACTAAATTGTTTGTGTAATTCTAATCTCGATTCAATAATTCCTTATAAAAAGCTACACTATGCATGTAAAATCAAGTATAATTGTAGATGTGGAATAAAAACAGCGTGAGGATTTATGGCACATATACTAATCGTTGATGACAGCAATCTTGAAAGAAAAAAGTTTTCGCTTGTTCTTGCAAACGAAAATCATAGATTAACCTTTGCTTCGACAGGTGAAGATGGGATTACCATGGCATTTGAAGGAAAACCTGACCTTATAATTATGGATTTCATTATGCCGGATATCGATGGTGTCCAGGCTACAGATTACCTAAAAAGCAACGATGCCACAAAAAACATTCCAATAATCATGGTGACCTCTATACGACAGAAAGAAGAAATTGTTAAAGCAATCAAAAGCGGCGTTAATGACTTTATAATTAAACCATTCAAACGTGAACAATTAATAGAAAAAATTAATTACCAGCTCAAAAACAAATAATTCCAGAAATTATTTCCCTACCACAATTTGAACATATCGCGGCGAAAAATATTTTTCAGCAACTTTCTTAATGTCCTGAACTGTTACTTCGTCAATGTGAAGAAGATAATTATCGACCTCTCTATATCCCATACCAAGAACTTCAAATCGGCCATAGCTCTCGGCTTGGTCACTCCGCTGTTGCATCTGATGAGCAAATCCACCTTTTATAACCATTTTAGCTTTTTTAAGTTCGGTCTCATTAACAGCTTCAGTCTTCAAGCGATCGAATTCATGCTGCATAAGGTTGATTGCTTTTGTTTCATTACCAGGACTTACCAGCGCATATGCAGTTAAGGTGCTGTATGGGTCTCCACTCGAAAGATAAATGTCGGCGGAATAAACCAAATGTTCTTGTTCTCTTAATTTGTCAAACAGTCGTGAACCCATACCGGACAATATACTATTAAGTACCTTCATACTGTAATAGTCTTTTGAGCCGACTTTAGGTGCGCGATATTTGATAACAACTGCTGTTTGCGCTTTTTCTAACAATAGCTTCTGTTTGATCTTTCCAGTTAACTCTTTTTCATTGATTTTATTTGGAACAACTGGTTGCCCTTCACCCTTTTCAGAAAGATAAGTCACTAAAAGTTTTCTGATCTGATCTTCCGATATATCACCAACAAAAACATATATCATTTGATTAGGTTTCACATAACGTTTAAACCATTTTTTTACATCTTCAGCCTGAAGATTTTTCACAGAGGTCTCTTCCCCATTGAGAGACATCCTATAGGCCAGCTTGGTAAATAAATATTTATCCGCCATATACGAAGCATACCCTAAACTATCTTCCTTTCTTGATTGTATTGATGATAACTGTAATCTCTTTTCTTTTTCGACCTCTTCCTTTTCAAAGGTAGAAGATTGAACTATTTCTTTAAAAAGATCAAAAAGCACAGGGAATTTTTCAGAAAGCGAACTTCCTGAAAATCCAGCAACATTTTTGTCTATATAGGGTGACAGCGAAATTGCATTATAATCAATAATTTCCGAAATCCTATCAAATTTATAGTTCTTAGTCCCTTTCATTGCTACTCGAAAAGCAAGATCAGTAATGCCATTGTCTGTAACACTTTCGGATAAAAACGGACTCCTATTATAAGCACCAAAACTGACTATTGGAAGAGAATGATCTTCCTTTAGAATAACTTTCACACCATTCGGGAGCACAATATCCCTTGCTACAGGCTTTTTGGACTGAAGGTTTAAAACGTTATTTTTTTCCCCAGCATTTGCTAACACCGCCAACGATTTATTAAAATTAACATTACGAAGTATTGCTTTGTCTTTTTTGGGGTAATAAATGGCTGCGTACATATTATTAGCGACAAAATATTTATTGGCTGTTTCAATAACATCTTGGGTGCTCACGTTGCTCAACTGGTCCTCATATTCATCTTTAAGCGAAGCATCATGAAGCAGTTGATAATATCCTAACTGGCCTGTAAGTGAACCGACATCTTCTTTCTCAAAAACTTTTGCCGCTTTAACTTGTGTAATAACCCTGGACAACTCTTGTTCACTGATAGGTTTCTCCTTGAGCAAGGCAAACTGTTTGATTATTTCATCAAGGGCTGCGGTGACGTCTGTTGATCGAGCCACCCCGGAAACAATAAACACACCAGGATAATTGCCGGAAAAGATTCCTGCAGAAATACCTCTCACCAATCGTTTATCTTCTCTTAATACTTGGTACAGCCGAGAACTGGCACCACTACCAAGAATTGTTGAGAGAACATCCAACTTTGCTGTATCATAATTAAGAAAGTCAGGAATCTTAAAGCCTACGGCAAAATATGCCTGCTCAATATTACCTTGAATTGCGATAGTGTTAACTGTAGCAACGGCATTCCGATGGATTCCAGAGGACCATACTTGCCGGACTGGATTTGGTTGGATTATAGAAGTTAATGCCTTTACTTTCTTTATAAATTTTTCCTCATCAAAATCCCCGGCAGCGACTATAACCATATTGTTAGGGGTATAAAAATCGCGATAATAATTTTTGAGGTTCTCTTGGGTAAAACTAGAAACAGTCTCTTTCTCTCCAATAATCGGATTCCCTATATTGCAGGAAGGGTAAACTTCCGAAAACAACAGTTCATGAACTCTGGAAGATGGATTATCATAACGCATATTTATCTCTTCAAGAATAACTTTTTTTTCTTTTTCCAGCTCTTTTTTATTGAATTCCGGATAAAAAACCATATCAGCCAGTATATCGAGGGCAGTCAAAATATTTTCCTTTGGCACAGTCACATAATAGGAAGTCATGCTAAAGCTGGTAAAGGCATTTATATTCCCACCTAATGCTTGAATTGCCCTAGAGATCTGCCCGGCAGACATTCGTTTTGACCCTTTGAATACCATATGCTCAATAACATGAGAGATGCCTCGCTCACTATATTTCTCATTATTTGAGCCAACATTAACGAACAGTTGCAAAGAAACTACAGAAGCTGATTTTTGCTGCTCAGTTATGATAGTAAGCCCATTATCAAGTTTTGATGTTTCAAATGCATATAATGGTAAAGCTATATATAAAACAAGAATAGTGAAAAAAACTTTTTTTAACATTCGGTTATTCTCCGCTTGAAATATTTTATATTTTATACTTTAATAACTATAGTTGTTATTTAGGCAATAATATAACAACTATATTATAGTATACTTATGCTATCTACAAAACTATTAATAAAGGTGGCAACTAAAAGAAAATGAAAAATATTTTAATAATCGATGATGCTAGTTATATAATTGAAAGTCTTAAATTTGTTCTGACCCAAAAGGGTCTTAACATTCATTCTGCCTATGATGGTCAAAATGCACTCGACATTCTCGAAAACAACCCTATTGATGTTATTCTAACAGATCTCAACATGCCAAATATGGACGGCTTTGAAATGACAAGAAAGATCAGAAGCAATCCAAACCACAAAAAATTACCGATTATTGCCTATACCGGTTACGTTGATTCAATTCATCTGGCACAGGCCAATGAAGCAGGAGTAACGGAAATACTTACAAAACCGCTTACAGTAGAAGCTGTCTTTAAAGTAATCAAAAAATATCTCAAAAAAATATCGGGCCCTATGTAAAACAAATACCCTGCAAAAAAGCAGGGTATTTGTTTTTCTATTCTCAAAAATAAATCTACTATTTTATAGTTTCCGCTGGAGTTGGATTTACAGCGGCACCTGTATTACCAGTTGGCAAATTAGCAGCATTCTTTGCTTCCAATGCTTTTTTAATCCGGGCAATTTCTTCTTCTTCATTTCTTTGCAATGCCGATTCATTAAGTTCCTTAAAACTAGAAGACAACTGTTCTCTCAACATCAAGTTATCGCCAGCCATTTCAGAACTTGTTTTTAATTCTTTCACTGCCGTGGAATTGTTTTTCATCTTTTTATACACATCAGCAATTGCTATATGTAAATATGGGCTTTTCAATGAAGTATTCAATTCCTCTTTAATTGTTCCCTTCTCAAGCTCACTAAGGGCTTTATCGTATTCGTTACGAGACTCATATACTTGTCCGATATAAATATGCGGAATCGGGGATGCCGGATTTTTTGATATTATTCTTTGATACTGGCTAATTGCATCATCAAGTTTGCCTTGCATCTTGTATTGATAAGCAAGAAGCTCCGGATCAAAAATATCAATTTTTATATTTTTTCTAAGAGGTGAAATAAAGGTCTCAAAAGCTTCTTGTCTCTTTCTTTCGAGTAATTCATTTTTTAGATCTTCGTCTGTTTTATTCTCTGGTCGATCTTTGTATTTTACATCATCTACTTTAATGATATGGAAGCCAAATTGAGTCTTTACAGGTCCGGTAATCTCACCAGGTGCAAGGCTAAACGCTGCCGCTTCGAATTCCGGCACCATCATACCGACACCAAACCAGCCCAAATCACCACCAGCTTTAGAGGAAGAATCAGATGAGTACTCACTTGCTAATTTTGCAAAGTCCTCCCCGGTCTTAGCTCGGGCAAGCAGATCTTCTGCATTTTTTCTAGCAACTTCCGTCGCAGCTTCTTTCTCTTTGATGCTTGTAGCATCTTTTACCTCAGGAAACTTGATCAGTATATGACGAGCTTTAACTTCCTTGTAATAATTGTTCAAATCCTGATTGGTAACTTGAATACTGGCAGCAATACCATTTCTAAGCTTCGCTACCTTTATGTCATTTTCCAAGTCACTAACAAATTTTTTGTACTCCAGGCCATTCTGCTCAAGCAAATCTTTTAACTCACTTTTCCCTTTAAGCTTATATGCAGAAATAATATTATTTGTTTGATCATTAATTTCTTTTCTGGTTACTTTAATATTGTTATCATCAGCCTGTTTAAGCAATATTGAATAATTAAGATATTCCTGAAATACATTATACTTTAGATACTCGACAATAGTAGGATCAAGATCACTTCCATTGAACCTCATCAAAGCACGCTTCATGAGTTGTGCATATTTAAAATAATCCAATGGTTCTCCGTTAAGCGTAGCAAACTCAGTGAACTGTGGCTGCTGAGCAGTATTATTCATTTTTGGACCCATAAAAAAAGTCGACGATAATCCAAAAATAACAATTGACCCGACAAAGGCCACTAAAATTCCTATCAATATTTGCTGAGAATATTTTCTCATAAATTTCAACATAAATAATTTCCTCCTCTTTATTTGTATGACATCTTTAACGTTCTCGAAACTGAAATATAACCCCCAACCATACCCAAAAATGTTCCAATTACTATAACAGATATATAGATAAATGTTAAGATTTCTTTCCCAGTCACCATAGCAAGAAAAGGCAAACTCTGGGAAACTTTGCTGATTAACGCATTATAAATGAAACGTAGCATAAGTGTCGCTGTTACAGCTCCAAAAAGTCCAAGGATAATACCTTCAATAATAAACGGCCATTTTATAAAATTATCAGTCGCTCCCACTAGCTGCATAATTGTGATCTCATTCTGCCGTGCAATTACCGTTAACCTTATAGTATTAACAATAATCAAAAGTGTTGCAATAACGAGAAGAACCACAAGAATAGTCCCCCCGATTTGAATTGCCCGAATTAATTTTTTTAATTTCTGAGCAATGATATTACCATATCGGACTTCTTCAACATCCTCGATTCCCTTAACACTCTGAGCTACACTATCAATATACTTAACATCAGTTACCTGTACTTTAAAAGTATGCGGTAGCGGATTTTTCCTATCATCACCAATTAACTCAAGGCTTAACGCAAATTTGCTTTTGAACTTTTCCCAGGCCTCCGCTTTAGAAATAAAATCAGCTTGTTTCACTCCCACAAGAGACGTAATTTCTGTCTTTATTTTGTCGAGGCTGGAATCATCTACATTATCTTTAACATAAACCATAACCTCAACTTTATTTTGCAAAGAGGCCGTCATAGAAAATATATTATAGAGCCCCAAAATAAATGTTCCATAAATAACAAGAGATATTGTTATCGTAATAACAGCAACTAAACTCATTAATTGGTTTCTGCTCAATCCAAAAAAAGCTTCTTTTAAAAAAAACTCTAAATTTTTAAAATTCATATCCGTAAGCTCCTAATTGCTGATCCCGGACAATTTTTCCATTTTCTATGGCAATAACGCGTTTTCTCATCGTATCAACTATTGACTTATTATGGGTTGCTACAAGAACAGTAGTCTTCCTTTTATTAATCTTTTGAAGTAATAACATAATCTCCCACGAGGTGTTCGGATCAAGGTTTCCAGTTGGCTCATCAGCCAGCAAAATTGTAGGGTTATTGGCAATGGCTCTGGCAATGCAAACGCGTTGCTGCTCACCGCCGGATAATTCCGCAGGATAATTTTTTTGTTTTGGCAGCAACCCGACAAGATCCAGAACTTGGGCAACCTGACGTCGGATATGCATTCTCGATCGGCCAACAACCTCAAGAGCAAACGCCACATTTTCATAGACGGTTCTTCGAGGCAGAAGTTTATAATCCTGAAATATGACACCTATACTTCTGCGCAACATAGGAACTTGCTTGATATGAAGCTTATTAATATTAATGCTGTCTATATAAACATTTCCGGCAGAAGGGACATCTTCCCTTAACAGAAGCTTCATGAGCGTCGATTTTCCCGCCCCGCTGCTACCAACCAAAAAAACAAACTCATCTACACCGATATGCAAATTAATATCCGCTAATGCTTTATAGCCGTTTGGAAATACTTTAGTAACATTCTGGAGCTTTATCATGATTTTATCCGTCAACTAGTAATCGGGCGGTACAAACTATTATACTTTTACCCGAAGAAATTTCTCTTTTTTAATCAGCACTTTTTTCACTGCTTTGACAATATCTTTTGGCATTAAATGATACTTTTCTAACAATTCATCAGGAGCGCCGGATTCGCCGAAAACTCCAGGGATCCCTACCATCTCCATCGGAACCGGCTTATTCTGAGACAGCACTTCAGCCACGGTACTTCCTAGCCCACCTATTACGGAATGTTCCTCTGCTGTAACAATAGCACCGGTACGTTCAGCCGCACTAATAATAGAATCTTTATCGACAGGCTTTATGGTATGCATATCAACGACAGCAACACTAATATTTTCTTTTTCAAGTTCCTCAGCCGCCATGATTGAATGACTGACCATAAGTCCGCATGCAATTATCGTAACATCTTTTCCTTTTTTAAGGGTATTGTTTTTACCTATTTTAAAATCCAACGCATAAGTATCATAAACAACCGGGGTATTACCTCTGCTCATCCTTACATAACAAGGACCATGGGTTCGAGCAACCTCCCGAATAGTCAGCTCTGCTGCAATAGCATCCGCGGGAACAATAACACTCATATAAGGTATTGCTCGCATTATTGCAATATCTTCGAGGGCCTGGTGTGTAGCCCCGTCTTCACCAACAGTTATTCCCGCATGTGTTGCAGCGATTTTAACATTTAAACAGGGATAAGCAATTGAATTTCTGATCTGTTCCCAGCATCTTCCGGATGCAAACATAGCAAACGTACTAACAAAAGGTATCTTGCCGCCCAAAGCTAACCCGGCAGCAATCCCCATGAGATTTTGTTCAGCAATACCGACATTAAAAAATCTGTCAGGAAATTCTTTCGCAAACCATGAAGTCCTCGTTGAACAAGACAAATCTGCATCAAGCACAACAATATCTTTATTTTTTTTTCCAAGATCAACCAGCGTTTTACCATAAGCATCTCTTGTTGCGGCCATTTTGAACATAGTAGTAATTATTGATCCCTTCTATTCATTTAAACAAGCTCTTGAAGCGCTCTTTCGCATTCCTCGCAGGTTGGAGCCGTACCATGAAACTTCAGATTATGTTCCATAAACGAAACTCCCTTGCCTTTCACCGTATTTGCTAGTACCAATAAAGGCTTCGTCGGTTCTATCTGATCTTTATCGAATGCATGTAATAATTGCTCACAGTTATGACCATCGACTTTAATGACTTTCCAGCCAAAAGCTTCGAACTTTTTGGCCACATCACCAAGTGCCATTACCTCTTCAGTTGTACCGTCAATCTGCAAACAATTCCTATCAATGACCGCAGTAAGATTCCCTAATTTATAATGCGCAGCACTCATGGCAGCTTCCCATATCTGACCTTCCTGAAGCTCACCATCCCCCATAACACATACAACTCTATTAGATTTATTATCAAGCCGAAGTGCTGCTGTTAAGCCCACACTTGCCGACAAGCCCTGCCCAAGAGATCCTGTCGACATCTCAATTCCCGGCAGACTTCGTTTGTCAGGATGTCCCTGCAAAGGCGAGCCTAGTTTTCTCAAAGAATTAAGATGTTGGACTGGAAAAAAACCTGCTTCAGCCAACACAGCATAAAGTGCCGGGGCAGCATGTCCTTTGCTGAGGATGAGATAATCTCTTTCATTAAGCTGCGGCTTTTTAGGATCATATTTCAGAATACCGCCAAAATATAAGGTTGCCATAATATCAGTAACAGAAAGAGATCCACCGGGATGCCCTGATCCCGAATTATTTATCATTTTGCAAATATGCTTTCTTATATTTAAAGCCTTTTGCCTCACATGCTCAACTCGATCTGCAAGTAAATTAGTAACTTCTTCGCTAACTTTTAATTCCATTATTTAAAAATCCTCACTATATCATGATATGTGACAAATATAATAAATAATATAAGTATGACAAAACCTATATAATGAACAAAGTTCTCTCTTTTGACCGTAACAACATTCTTACCGGCTATACCTTCAAACAGCAAAAACAGGATTCTGCCTCCATCGAGAGCAGGAAACGGTATTAGATTCAAAATGCCTAAATTTATGCTCAAAAAAGACAGAAATCTGAGCAATATCAAAAAACCTTCTTTTGCTACTTGCGATGACATCTGTGCTATACCGATTGGTCCGGCTACTTGTTCAAGCGGAATGTGTCCCGTAAAAAAAGCTACCATACCCACAATTATCATTCTACTTAACTGATAGGTTTCCAGCACGCCGAATTTCAGGGAAACAAAAGGATTATACCTTATGTTAGGTCCGGAAGCAAGGTTAATTCCGAGGATATACCGGTTTATTGTCTTATCATAGAAGGCTCTCAGTTGAATTATTTTGCTCTGGCCACTCCGCAAAATAACCAGGTTCAACAGCTCACCCTTCGAGTCATTGATTATCCTGATAGCTTGCTCCATGTTAGTTACGGTATAATTATTTACTTTAAGAATCTTATCTCCGCTACGCAATCCGGATATGCTGGCAGGAGAAGAAGGAATTATTTTCTCAATAGTATTCGTCACACTCCCTGGAACGCCGACAAAAAAGTTTATTGCAGAAAACACAGCAAAAGCCAGAACAACGTTCATAACCGGTCCAGCTAAGATAATCAGAATTCTCTGCCACAATTTTTTGGAATTATAACTTTCGCCAGGTTCATAATCAGGACTTTTTACTTCTTCATCATCCAATCCGGCTATTTTTACAAACCCACCCAAAGGAATAGCATTGACACTATAGATCGTGCCGTTTCTTTTAAACTTAATAAGTTTTGGGCCAAATCCTAATCCGAACTCAAAAACTCTCACACCCATCAGCTTTGCAACACCAAAATGGCCTAATTCATGGACAAAAACTACTGTTGCAAATACAAATAAAAAAGCCAGAATTGAAATCATCATGGTTCCTTACTTAACATCCAGGCCTTCAGCCTGGACCGGCAGTCTCAATTCACTAAGGAGAAGTGAACGTAGTGAGTTTAACATGAAAGAACCGATTGTGCTACGCTCTCAAGAACTCCCGGTTCACCTAATTTAGCTCGTACATTTTTAACTTTTTCGAGAAAAGCAGTATAGAATTGCTTATTATTAAGCATCTCCAATATGACATCCGCTATTTTTTGATTATCAATTTGCTCTTGAATAAATTCAGGTAGGATCATTTCATCCATTATAATATTAGGCAAACTGATATATTCAACCTTTATTTTCAATATTTTCTTAGCAAAAAAATAATCAAGTTTAGGTAACCGATAAAGGACAACCATTGGGGTTTGCATAATAACACATTCTAACGCCAAAGTACCGGAGGCACCAACTACAACCTGACTCCGAGAAATAACACTATAACTATCTGCCTCAACAAATTCAATGGGAATAGAAGCCATAGAAAATGATTTTTGAATGGTCTCAATGTATGATTTATCGGAAATAGCGACCAAAAATCTCAATTCATTATCCCTCGAATAAAGAACTTGAGCAATTTCTTTTAAGAGCGGTGTAAGTTTTTCGATCTCCTGCTTTCTGCTTCCAGGGAATAAACCAATAGTTTTGGCTTCTTTATGATTTGCGAAGCCATCCTGATAATACCGGGGAATAATATCAAGGAGCGGATGCCCAAAATACTCTACATTATTGCGCAGCCCCTTATAATAAACATATTCCTTTTCAAGGATAGTAATAACTTTGTCCACAGTCGTAACTACTCGAATAGCTCCTTCTTTTGTACCCCACAACCATTCTTGCGGAGGTATGTAGTAAACGGTTTTTATATTATATTTTTTTGCCATGGCCGCAAAATACATATTGAGACCCTGATTATCGATCAAAACCAGAACATCTGGTTTATAGAAAATAAAAATATTCTTTATTTTTTTTATAAGCTTTAGTAACAATGGAAGATTAGCGATGATAACAGCCAGATTACCCAGAAAGCCTATCGTACTCTTTCTTACAATATCCGTAATGATATCCACTCCGGCTTCTCGCATTCTCGATCCGCCGACTCCATAAAAAGTACAATCCGGGCAAGCTTTCTTGATAGCCTGGACAAGATAAGCACCGTGCATATCGCCGGACAACTCTCCGGCCATCAACATAATTTTCTTATTCATCTTTATCCTCTTCTTGTGTATGCCCGGCTCTCCTTGGATTCACCGCCCGGCGAGCAATCCCTCTCTCAGTCGGGACCTTAAGAAAATCTATTAGCTGTTGGACTTCTATTGTCCGCTCCAAGTTGTTTTCGATTTCAGTTAACGCTTGAGTAAGATTCAATTTGCTTCGATAAAGGTATCGAAAAGCCTTTTTTATAGCTGAAATAGAGTTCTCTTCAACATTTTTTCGTTGAATACCAACAATATTAATACTTCGTACATTGGCTGGATTGCCCTCAACAAGTACAAACGGCGGAACATCCTGATTGACTTTCGAATACCCGCCAACCATTACCAATCTCCCAATGCGGCAAAACTGTGTAACGCCGACCATTCCTGCGATGACCGCCTCATCATCAACAATTACATGACCAGAAAGTCCGGTGGCATTCGAGATAATAATTCCATTTCCTAATTCACAATTATGTCCGATATGAACATTGGTTAAAAACAAGTTATCGTTTCCGATAATCGTTTTTTGGTCTTTTCCGGTGGCACGGTTTATGGTGACGTACTCACGAATAATATTTCGGTCTCCAATTTCCACAAAGCTTCGTTCACCTTGATACTTCTTATCTTGTGTAGCACTGCCAACGATAGATCCATAATGCAGATGACAGTTCTCTCCTATCGTTGTCCACTTCTCGACAACAGAATTAGCTTCGATAATTGTTCCGTTCCCGATCTTCACGTCAGGCCCGATGATAACATTGGCCCCGATCTTCACATCTTTCCCGAGATCAGCGGACGGATGGATAGTCGCAGTAGGATCAATCTGAACTTTATTTTGTTTCTCAACCAGAGAGATCGTGAACTCGCCCTCCGCAACAACCTGCCCATCAACCAGCGCTCTTCCGTATATTTTCCCGATGCTACCCCTGAACTTCACAATTTCCACTTCCATCCTTAACTGGTCGCCAGGAAGTACAGGCTTACGGAATCTTACATTATCTATAGCTGCGAAATAGGCTAGCCTTCCTTTTAAACCGTCGGAAGACAGCATCATAATTCCACCGACCTGTGTCATTGCCTCAATAATAAGCACACCAGGCATCACCGGATGATTAGGAAAATGTCCGACAAAAAACGGCTCATTAATTGTAACATTTTTTATTCCAACTGCCCTCTTATGCGGCTCCAGTTCAACAACTTTGTCAACCAACAAAAAAGGATACCGGTGTGGCAAATATTCAAATATTTGGTGTGCATCTATCATTAAACAACTCCTTTTCAGTAATCCAAGTAAAATTGAATAGTTGATACTAATTTAGGTTATACGCATCTGAAATACACTGTGCGAATTTACCATTAAGTGCATGACTCGATTTAATAGCAATGATATGTCCATTCATGGGTCTTCCTAATAGATAAAGGTCGCCAACCAAATCTAATATTTTATGTTTAACCGGTTCATCAGGATAGCGAAGTTCAGAAGAATAATGATCCTCATAAACGACTAAAGCGTTATCGAAAGACCCTCCGAGCGCCAATCCGCGACTCCACATAGCTTCTACATCCTTAAAAAAACCAAACGTCCTGGCATTCATAATCTCGCGCATAAACGCATCTTTACTATGACAATAACTATATTGCTGCTTGCCGATCATCGGATCGCCGTAATCGACAAAATAACTTATCTCAAAATTATCTGCAGGAAGATAGACAAGGTGTCCGTCATTATGAGTTACCCAGACCTCTCGGTCGAGCACAATTGCAGCAATCTGTTTGGTTTGAGATACGATTCCCACCTTATTAAACAGGTCAATGTACCCAGAGGCACTACCATCGAGAATAGGCATCTCTTCTCCGGTCATATCAATAGTGAGATTGGTAATACCGAAGGCAGAAAGGGCTGCCATAAAATGTTCCAAGGTAATAATTCGTGCCTCATTATTTGCAGCCAGACAACTTCCCAGATAAAAAGACCGGATATTTTCCGGTTTTACAATAATTTTATTATTAGAAATAAGGTCAAGCCGAGTAAATAGTATACCGGAATCTTCAGGTGCAGGGCTCACAGTAGCCGATACTTCTTTACCAGAGTGAATTCCTATTCCTGTAAATGTAAAAGCTTTCGTAATAGTTTTCTGTACTATAGAAAATCCGTCCAACTGATTTGTCCCACTATATTTATGCTGCCCGACTCATTTTTATCTTTAGAGGATTCGAGAATATCAAGAAAAAACACCCCAAATGCAAGTTGAGATGACAAATAAAAACGACTTCCGGCATTCAGTCGCCAGAGATCATCCGTACCAGTCACATCAGCTAAGAGCGACACATTCTTACTAAAAAAGACTTCCGTCCCAGCCATAAGTTTTGATTGAACTTTTTTATTTAAATCTGCTGAGAAACCAAGATGCGCATTAAATTGTTGAAATTTTTTGGAGGCGACAAGATAGACATTAGTTTCAGCAAACGAGGTAAGATTTCTAATACCTAAGGCCATTGAAAGCGGATACTTGGTATTATCAGTCAGCAAATAAAACTTTGCATTGATAAAAACACCTTCACTCGTATTATTACCGACAAATCCCACCTCAAGCCCTTGAAATGTTCCAAGGTTAAGAAGATATTTTACTGATGAATTAGCACTGCTCAGCTGATGAATGCTTAAGCCCATATTCCATTCTTTATATTGCAAAGCCTGAGCAGTTGGCATTTCAATAATACCGGAGCTGCCGCCGACAGTCGGTTCAGCATAAGCCAAAGAAGCTGCTAACGCCAGAATAATTGCAACAATAACGCTATTCTGTATCATCAAGAATTCCTTTATCTTTTAATATTTTCTTAATTATTTTCACTGTTTCCGGCAGTCTTCTTAATCGCGAAACGAAAGCTATCTCTTCTCTATGGTCGCGAGCTGGAAATCCTGAAACCAGTTGGTTCTCTGCTAAGTCTTTGGTAACACCGGCTTTCCCAAGAATTGTACAGCCGTTACCGATTTTGATATGCCCGCTAAATCCTGCTTGCCCCGCAACAGAAACGTTATCACCAAGGGTCGTACTTCCGGCAAATCCTACTTGTCCGGCGATGGCACACGATTTTCCAATTTTTATATTATGGGCTACATGTACCAAATTATCAATCTTTGTTCCCCATCCGATAACCGTGTCACCAATAGCACCACGATCGATTGCAGTATTTGCTCCGATCTCAACGTCATCTTCGATGACTACACGCCCTATCTGAACAACTTTTTTCCAGGTCTTATTCTCGGGCACATAGCCAAATCCATCACTCCCGATCACGGCTCCGCTATGAATTATGACATTATTCCCTATTATACAATGATGATAGAGAGATACTCCAGCATATATTCTGGCATTTGTCCCGATTCTCGTATTCGATCCAACAACGACATGGGGGTAAAGGATTGATCCTGCACCAATTTCACAGTTCTCCGCAATAACGCAATAAGGGCCTATTGCGACATTACTCCCAATAACAGCACTCTTTGAAATTACGGCTGTTTCATGGATTGTAGAGCTAACAGTAGTATCTATTGGCTCAAATAACGAAAGAATAATCGGCAACACCTGCCGGGGATTCTTAACATGAATTATATTTTGTTTATCGTTTATATAATCTTCGGCCGCAATAATAACATCTGCTTGAGATGAAAGTGCCGCCTCTTTTTTATTCTTATCTAATAGAAGAGCAACCTGTCCGGATACGGCCTCTTCAATCGTACCCACCGAAGAAATTAATAAATCTCCATTACCGATGATACTCCCGGAAACCTGTTGCGATAATTCACTTATTGTTAATTGCATTAAACATCTTCCCATTATGTTTATATGTTATCCGAGAAAAGTAATCCCAGTTAGCTTACCATCAATAATACAGTTACAAATACCAGACAATTGCGATTATCTTATAATATCATAACAGCGGGCATCTCTGCCCGCAGTTACGAGGTTAACCTATGCTATTATATATATTATTTTTTGCTGCTACTAAGTTTTTTAATAACCAAATTAGTAATATCGATTCCCCCGGTTATAAATACCTGTTTATCAAGAACAACATCAAGCCCAACTTCCTTTGCAGCGGCTTTTGTTGATTTAACAATATCCGCTTGAATCTCCGTTGTTAATTTTTCTCTGATTTCCATCAGCTCTTTACGTTTTGGCTCGAGTTCCTTTTCATATTTTTCTATCATTTTCTGAATACTTTCTTCATTTGTATTCTTCTTCTTTGCTGCTTCAATTTCTTTTTGCTTCTTTTCAATTTCCTGTTGTAAGGCTAACTCTTTTTCTTTCACATCAGCCTGAGCCGCTTTCGTTTTTTCATAGGAGTTAAAAACCTGCTGTACATCAATATAACCTATTGACTGTGCAAGCGAAACGCTCGCTGCTAAGCCTACAAACAAGATACTTACTGCCATACTCTTTACTGCCTTATTCATCACCGGACCCCTTTCATATTGTTTGCTACTTTTTATGCATTTATTTACCCCAAGGCAAATTTTCCTCTATCCTAATCGGTTCAGAACGCGTGCCCAATATTAAAATGGATTGCGCTATATTCTCTTTCATTCGTTTCAGTATCAACCAAGTTCCCCTTTGGATCCGTCCACCCAAAATCCAATCGAATCGGCCCTAAGGGAGAATTGATCCTGAATCCGAAACCAAACCCTGAATGCCAGCTGTTATCGCCTTCGAAATTAACATTTTTCGAGTCTACTTCACCCATTTTACCAAAATCGTAAAACAATACACCTTGAAACATATCATTAAACGTTATGCGGTATTCCGCACTTCCCAACAATCGTCTTGACCCTCGTGCAAACGGCTTGGTATCTGTAAAGCCCCGTACGGTCGTACCTCCGCCAATAAATAAACGTTCGGGATCTTTGTCTTTGATGTCCCCGTAAATTTCGCCCCAGGACAATCTGGTCGCAATAACCTGTTTATCAACCACCGGGAAAAAGTTCTGGATATTAATAAAATATTTTGTCATATTAACTGCATTAGGTACTACACCAAACAGGTTATTATTATTCTCAAGACTGAACGAGTAATAATCCCCCTTTGACGGGTTCATCCAATAATCCCTCGTATCATAGCTAAGCGACCCGCCAAGCATAAAAATATTGTAATTACTGTTAGTGTCTTTAGGCTCAACACGCTCTAATTTTGTCTTAACAGAAGCATCCCATGCCTCTGACAACTCACGCCCAAACACAAGATCGCCGCCTCGACGTAACGCTTTTCCATAATCGTAATCATCGAACTGACTATCCGTATTCCACAACCTTGCAGTAAAAGAAGTTCTTTCTTTTCCAATCCAGGGATTATGATATTTGAGCTGATAAGAGGTAATTTTTTTACCCCATTCACCCTTCAGGGAAATAAGTTCTGCATTCCCGTTAAAATTATCAAGATTAAGGTCAACAAAAAAACTAAACTCTTGTGAACTGCCGAAAGAACCACCAAGATTAATGGCACTGGTTTTCTTTTCTTCAACACTCCATACAATAACTATCGAATTAGAGTCCGACCCAGGAAAAGGCTTGGGAACAACATTAGTGAAATAATTCAGGTTAAATATTCTCCGACCGTCTGCCATAAGCATTTCCTGATTAAAAACATCTCCAGGCTTCATCTTCAACTCTCGAAGAATAACATTATCATGAGTATTGTTGTTACCTTCTAAAAGAACCTTTTCTATGACCCCTTCAACGATGGTAAAAACAACCGAATTGCTTTCTCCAGGGACTGGCGTCGTTATATTGACTACCTTCATGATCGAGAAGCCTTTGTCATGATAGTAGCTTTCAATGGTTTTCATGTCATCTCTGACATCATTATAATTAAGGATCTCATTTTCTTTGGTCGACATTAGCCGACTAAGATCTTTGCTGGAAAAAAGAGTATTTCCTTCAAATTCGATTTTTTTAACGACAGGATTTTCTTCTACTGCAAAATCAACAACTATCCCTTCAGGCGTTTTATGCTGTTTTACAATAACTTCCTGAAAATATCCCGTATCTTTAATAACCTGCACATCTTTTTGCAGTTTAATCTCATTAATTGGCTCTCCAGGACAGGTAGATATGTAGGCTGCAATCTTTTCTCGTGAGAGCAGCTTATTGCCCATTATTTTTACTTCTTTAACAAGTGAACTTTTCTCTACCGGAGGTAACTTTTCAGTTGTTTTTTCAGTTTCATTAGAACTAGTTATATCTGTTGGAGCAATTGCGCCAATTGCATTGACAGTTAAGCTTTGTTGTGGATTATTATCTGCGGAACTCACGGAAAAAGAAGTAGAAACAAACAAAACAAATAATATTAAGCAAATTTTTCTCTTCATAAATATTTTACTTTCTCCCCCAACGCATACACCATTGCATAATTCCTATTTATTTTATCATATGTAGACCGGTAGCACAAACAAGAAATTAAGAAATTAAAACAGCTCACCCAAGCCAAAATGAAAAACAAAATTGTTTTTAGGCGACCATACTTTATAATGTTCACCGGAGAACCCAAGGTCAAAACGAAGAGCTCCCAGCGGAGTTGCGAAACGCAGACCGGTTCCGCTGCCGGCAAGTAATTCCTTAGCATTGAAATCATCATCGAAAGCAGACCCGACGTCATAAAAAAAGACCCAGCGAATATAATCCGACAACTCTATCCGATATTCAATATTAGCCAGCACTTCACGCAATCCTCTGACAGAATCGACGGCATCAATATACCCTCTGACAGTATACGTCCCTCCGACTAAGAACTTCTCCGAATCAGGGACCTGGATAGAAGTTTTATATGTCCCGATCGCCGTATGGAAAGCCAGCGTATGCTTATTATTAAAAAACGAGTGAAACTTAGAGTAATCGACAACTATCCGATAAAAATTGATCCCACCTAAATTGAATAGGTTGAAATCACCGCCTCTATTAATTTCGGCAGAAAGCCGTTCGCCTGTCTTCGTATTTTTATAATCATTTCTGTTATCTAACGAGAATGAAAATCCAAGACTATTTTTAGTAAATGGTGGAGTAGGATCAGAGGACAGGTCTGTCACCCTCTCTGATTTATATGAATAAAAAGTCTGAATATAATCATCAAAAGGCACGCCAAAAACCACATCCCATCCCTTTGACTCGCTTACTTTGGCATTTTTCAATACCCAACTGTCCAGACCTAAAGAAACCTTAGCATCTCCAATCCATGGCTGGAAATAATGGGCACTATAGGCTGACTCTCGCCCCCACTGTAACCGGCCGGTAAAAGCTTCCCCAATTCCCAAAACATTATTTATCTTCAAATTAGCTACGGCATTAATACCATGCAAACCTTCTTCCAGTGCCAATCCGACAGCATTAATCTTTCTTTCTACAAGATCAAACGCGACATCAACACTATTACCTTCAGAAGCAGGGATAAGCCGTGGAGCTGACACTGTAGAAAAATATCCTAAACGCACAATCCGTTCTCGGTCTTTGCGCAACACAAAAGAATTAAAGACCTCCCCTCTTTTCGATTCCATTTCCCGTAATATTATTTTGTCACTAACATTTTTATTTCCTGACAAGACAATGTTGTTTATAGTTCCTTCACTAAGAGTAAAAGTAACCGTATTGTTTTCAGCATCAAACTTGACTTCCTTTACTTTTACAAGCGAATAACCTCGGTCTTTATAATAGGCCTCAATTGCAGCGATGTCCTCGTCAATTACCTTATATGACAGCAGCACATTTTTTTTTGTCCTGATCAAAGAAGTAAGCTTGTCACTCTGAAAAACCTGATTACCTTCAAAGAAAACATTTTGGACCAAAGGGTTCTCAATGACATGGAACACCACAATCATCCCCAACGGTCCGGAATCCAATGAAACATCAACCTTTTTAAAATATCCCAAGAAATAAATTACCTGTACATCTTGTCGCACCTCTTGAACTGACACCTTATTATTCGGAATAACATTCAACGTTACCGAAGACAGGATTTCCTGCGTAGAAATATGGGAATTCCCTTCAAATCGAATCCCTTCTACAACTCGTTTGTCTATCTCTGAAAGAGGAAGCTCCACCGCATTGAGGGCCACAGAAGTGAAAAGCACCGTTATTATAAATAAAAGTTTAAAAACCATATTGAGCTTCAAGTGAATAACCACCTCTATACGTTCCATTTTCGTTAAGTATCAAACGATTATTATAATTGAGTGAAAGCCACTCTAAAATCGCGAGCGTTAACTCATATTCTTTCACTACATCCTCCGTTGTCTTAACCTGATCAAGCTGGGTTTTAATCTTTACGAATAATCTATCGAAAAACAGCTTAAAAGCAAAGTCAACGCCGACCCCGGTAGCCGTATCTTTTTCTTCAGGAGCAGTATCCGTTTTACCAAAAATTGCCTTATTAAGGTTTTTTCCTAAATTGTAGTTAAATTTAAGATCATATAATCCGATATTCTCTGCCAGTTCACGCTCTAGCGGTCTCAACTGCCTGGCCAGCAAGGTATTAATTTGCATTTCGGATATGCTGCTGAGCACCTGTTTCGTTTTCGCACCCTCAAACCCGGAAGTAAAAAGTTCTTCATAAAACTTAGGATCTAACACAGGGAAAAGATATCGTGTAATTTCTTGTAATTGCTCATATGTCAGCTTACCGATAACGTAAGGATATCCAGGCTCCAGCTCCGGGCTTGGAGCTGTATCCTTGTAAAAATACAGGCTCATTCCCATAGGGTCCATTACTGACCCGTCAAGCATAAATATCATACTATAGGGCTCATTTTGTTTTGAGGTGGGTTGGGTATCGATAGACTCATTTGCAGTAACCTCGACCTCGGTCCTATCAACATCGGTTATCGCGACCATATGAAAGACCGGTTTGACTCTTCTTCTATTTTGCTCTTCATCAAATTCGGATACAAATTCGACATTATTTCTTTTAATATTTCCTTTCTCAAAATACTTTTCTTGCTGAGCTTGGTCCATAAGAAGAAAGCTTTTATTCAAAAAGACAATCTCCCCGGACTGAAATTCAAGATTTCCATCAATAATTACAGTATTAAGACTTCCCTTAATGAGTAACGGATTCTTATTTTCTTTCAAATAGATATCAATGTTATTAACTAAACTAGAAATTGCTCCTTTTGCAAAATCTCCCCCGGAAATGCGAACGTCTTTACTGATGTAGGTCCTGGCATTGAGTAAAACTGATGGTTTAAGATTTCTTTTCCCATTATCAGGCAAAGGGATCTCGCCATTAAACATGGAGAGATCCGCTTTAAGTACCGGGCCTACCTCATTTTCGTTAGTAATTCTTGCTGCTGCTTCATTTTTCGCTCTCTTCGATAAAGGCAGTATCAAAGGACCTTTAAATGTAGCATTCGAAATATTCATTTCCCCAATGTACAATTCCGGGAAATTTATTTTGACCTTAGTATCTTTCATCGAGACATCGAAATCCAAAACAATATCTTGAGGCCTTAAAAATGTCAAATCCTGAAAAGAGAGCTTCCCGTAACCCTCAAATTGGTTGGTGTTTCCATTGGTATCCTTACCTCTCCAGCGCACATTGAATTCATTGAGCATAATGATATTATTTTTTAGGGAAATATCCGCCTTCGTAATTTGAAGAGGCGATTTAATAAAGAGATCATCTGCCAGTTTGATTTCGCCATTGATTATCTTAATCTCTTTCGCATTAATAAATGGACGGCGAAGGGTTCCTCCGATATGAAGTCCTACATAGCCATCATTCTTAAGCCATTTAATGTTTTTATTAAAAATCGAGAGCAAATTGATATCATCTTGATTAAGGCTAACATTTATATCAATCTCACCATAATTCTTCTCTCCCAGGAATTCACCTAATGGAATTTTTCCCGTAATTACCTGGCGCGGGGACTGTCCCATTGCCGCCATAGAAAACTTATTAATATTGAGGGTCCTTTTACTGTCAACAATAAACTCGCCATCGATCTGGTCATAATTTGCATCTCCGATGAGACCTTCCCGGACAAGAATGGCAACATTAATTTGATTTTCTTTAGTTGATATTTGCGACTTTAAATGATTAAAACTAATCGAGCTCACATGCCCCTTATCGATTTCTATATCAGCATTAACTCGCAATTCTCCGGTTTTATTGCTGACATTTAGTTTCCCGGAAACAATTCCCCCAAAGTTCTCCTGGAATCCAAGCTCTTCATTTAATGGTTTTTTTGCAATTTCCTTGTATTCATTAAAACTACTTATAATATTTTCCTGATTATCATTACTGCTATAAAGAAGCACTGTATCCTTAAGCTCGGTAGGTTGGGCAATTTCCAGATATTGATCTAGTTCAATCACATTCTGGGTTCCTTCGGTAGCTACCTCTTGCTGGCCTCGTTTCTGGTATTCCGTCTTAATCTTATTAACTAAAACAGCAATATCCTTTATATCACCCTTTTGAACATCAAATGACAGGTCATAAATAAACGGAGTACTTAATACAAAATCTCCGATAACGTTATAATTATTTTTTCTATACGTTACAAGAAGAGGAGAAACCGTGAAATTCTTTCCCTTCTTGGTTATTTCCCCTTTTGTCCGATCAAAAATTATTGAGTTATATCGAAACGCTGAAATGTCGAATTTGGCTTTAATATCCCAGGAAGGAATTGTTCCGTATACTTCGCCTTCACCACTTCCGTTTCCTCCGATTTCACCTATCTTACGCGTTAACTGCTTAATCTCATCTAAAACAAAATAACTGCTCTTAAAACGGAAATTAAAAACTTTGTTCAGATTGACAAACCCGCTGCCTTCTACTGAAGAATAATTCTCTTGAATTTTAACGTTATTCATTGAAAACGTCTTACCATCCCAAGAATAATCCATACGAAATAATTTTACCGGTTGTCCGTTATAATAAGCCGATCGAACATTCACGTCCCCAACAGCTTCTATCATGGTAAAATATTTTGCTCCCGCAGCTGTCTCGCGCGGTAACTTCCGCATAAGTTTTGCTTGAAAATCAGTAATCCCCTGAACATCCCTAAAATTTTCAGGCAAATAGCTCTTAATAATGTTAAGTTTCTGGATATCAAAGGCGCGGCCTTTGACTCCACCGGATATCAGGCCATGCTTATCAAATACAAGATCAGAGACAACTGTCGATTCTTTATCGGTAGCTTTTATATTATTTAGCGACAATGTATCGTTCACTATATCAACAGAAGAATCAATCCTCTCTATCTTTTGTCCTTGAAGGTTAAGGTTTGCAACCGTTAGCTTCCCGGATACCGTTAGCCAATGAAGGGGATCTTTCGTCAAATAGTCATTCCATATGCCTTTAATAGCAGCTTCCCCTGAAAGGCTGCCGGCGATAAGGCCAGGCTTTCCATTACGCAAGTTTACATTATTGAAATAAACATTATTTAGTTTTAAGTTTGCAACAAAGGATCTGTTCGCAAAAAGCTTGCCATTTCCGGCAATAATATCATCATAGTGGGTAACAAACATAGCATCATAAAAATCCAGAACCCCGTCAAGCGACTTTGTTAAAACCGTTCCTTTTTTTAACGGCTGGCCAAGGAACAAGACATTTACAGGATGTATCTCGGTTTTAATATCAAGGTTATCCGGCGCTCCATCGACAACGAAATCTGCATCTGCCACTCCTTGGATATAGTTACTACCCTTAAACAACGTTTTAACATCTAAATGACTAACGTGACCTCGTGCAGCAATAACAGGTACTTTCGGAATAAGATCAACATCCGCGCTCACCTGCAGATCGCCTCGATAAAACTCGCTTTTATCGACGGCAAAGTATAATTTACTATTTTTCAAATTAAAGTTCGCTAGGACTCCGCTCAGTGGATGAGAATAGACATTTCCGCTGGGAACAGTAATCGTACCGGATACGATAGGAACCACTTCATCCTCAGATTTTACTGCAATAGCAAGACTTGCCTTGCCGAGCAAACGCCATTTCTCAAGAAAAGGATAAAACTCCTTGGAATGTGAAATATCAAAACTATCAGATTTGATAGTCAAATCGGTTTTTAATTTTTGGAAATTATGCAGATTGCCTTCCATGCCAAAAGCGTTCCCAGCAGCAATTCCCTTAACTTCGCGAAAGATAACACCGTCATTTGTAACTTCGATGAGCCCCTTTGCGTCTTGGATTTGGGGCTTTATCCACGGAACTTTGAGAGAAACATCTCTCGCCTTTATAGCGATTGCAATAGTAAACGGCAAATTGTCTTTAGTAGTTGATTCTTTTTTGTCGGAGAGCTTTATTGAGACATTTCCAAGACCACTAACAAATTTTAATCCATCAATTGGTACGACATAATTTCCCCATTTAGCAAAATCAACTTTTCGGGCATCTACATCCAATGAGAATTTATTCGTCTTAGTGTTAATATTTCCTAGGATTTTAAATGGTTTATACCCGAGGAGATCATTCAATTTACCTTCAGTCAGGATTTTTGCATTTTTTCCATCAAATACTACCTGAGCAGTAACATTTTTGGCTTTGTTCAGTACCGGCTTATTTAAGGGGCTACTTGAAAATCCTCTGAAATCGAGGTACGAAACGGTCCCTCCTCTGATATGTGCAATAATATGATATGGAAATGTTTGGCCTTTTTGTTCCGGTTGTTTTATTAAAGCCTTTAAAACATTAAAGGTGTCATCACGATAGTGCTCAATATTTATCGAGGGATTAACAACTGTGATATCCAGTCGTTTTTTAATTAACTTATTCCCAGTGAGCAAATTTAAGAAATTGTAGTTTACAACAATTTTTTCGGCCCGCAGCAATTCCTTCGCTACGCCCTGATTGTTATCATTGCCAATCACTAGATTATTAATTTCGACCCCTGTTACTAAATTACCCTCAACACTTCCAACCACCGTGGGATAAACAAAAGTATTCTGCAGCTCATTTACAATAACCCGCTTAATATAGGTCTGGACAACCCCACTTGAAACTATTGTAACAACAGTAAAAATTACAAATAGAACAATTGCACCGAGGACAGCAATTGTTATCTTAAATACTTTATTCTTCATCCAAAAAATACCCACGATGGCACTATGCCGAAACCTAAGCTAAGACACCAGCCACTAATATTTTATAATTATGTCTTTTTCTTTATTATACCAATAATTATTTTGCCATAGCTTACACTGTACCGCTACAGGAATTATACTATTATTCAAATCTGGCAGTTGTATTAGATTGATGGCAAAGACAAGGTCTATTAAGGTCAATTGCAGCAATCATATCAAACAAGACAGTCCTAATCTTAGCAAGATTTTGGTTAAAAACTTCCATTACTTCATGTGAAGATACCGGAGCAATCCTGTTACCAATCAGCCCAGCATCATAATCAGTTATAAGCGAGATACAGACATAACACATTTCCTGTTCCCGGGCAAGATAACCTTCCGGATACTGCGTCATATTAATAACTTCCCAGCCCATTGAGGTAAACCATTGGCTCTCAGCTTTCGTAGAAAATCTCGGCCCCTCAATTACCACAACCGTGCCTTTATCGTGAACTGTAATACCTGATTTTCTGGACGATGTAACCGCTACCTGCCGTAAATCCGGGCAATAACAATCTGCAGGGCTGACGTGAGTAGCAATTGGACCATCATAATAGGTGTCTTTTCTCAATTTAGTTCTATCCACAAACTGATCAACAACAACAAAATCTCCAGGCTTAATATGCTCCTGAAGGCTTCCTGCGGCATTTGGGCCAATAATGCACGAAACACCAAGCGACTTCATTGCCCAAATGTTAGCCTTATAATTAATCATATGTGGAGGTATTGAATGACTTTTACCATGTCGTGGGAGAAAAGCAACTTTTTTCCCCGCTATTTCTGCTATTGCGACTTTATCACTTGGTTGACCATAAGGAGTTTCAATCTTAACTTCAGTAACATTATCCAATAATTTATAGAGGCCTGAACCGCCAAATATTCCAATATCCGCTTTTTTTTGCATCAAATAACCCCCCTTAGAGTAATGTTCATTCCATTTTAATATCAATCCGATATATTATCAACATGATATCGGGCGCCGCAGATCAATCTCATACTAAATATTTTAATTAATATCTTATCAAATTATAAACCCGTTTTAGGTTTGAATTTAAAGTATTGTTGGTAAAATTAATTTATGGATAAAGAAATGCGAATTAAAAGTCAATTAGAAACAGAAAAAACACTGCTTAAAGATGCAGAGGAAAGCAGGCAAACCCAAAAAAACCTTTTCACCAAACTCGATGACATATTACAAAAAGACCTCCGTTTTCAAAATAGAATCAGTGAAGAAAAACAAAACTACCATCGAGAAATTGAACACGAAGTAAAACATTTAAAAGATATTGCCTTAGATACTAAACCAAACAACTATATTAACGCAGAGAACAGGATGAAAACCGTTCTCAATGAGGCGATAAAAGAAGCCGAGCATATGGTTAAAATAAGTCAGGAGGCTATGAACATAAAGCCCCAGAACTATTCAAAACAAATCGATGATATCACACAAACCAACAAAACCGAACCTACCCCTATTACCAAAACGAATTCCTCAGCGGAACATCTTGCTGCCGCTTCACAAGCACTCTCGGAAGAAGAAAGATTCAATCTGAAAACAATAAAAGTGTCGGAAGAGGTCGGAATTAAACAGCAGACATCGAATAAGAACCAGGATAAAGAGCAAACTGAAATAAATAATTCACAAATAAAAAAAGCCCAAAAAGAAGAAAAACTAGAACTCTCCATGGAAATGAACTACTCAAATTCAAACCAGGAGAGTAAAGGCAAAGAGATCGCCGAAGAAAAACAAAAAGAGCTGATAGAGCAGAAAAAGTCACCGGTTACCATATTTTCAGGAAAGCTTGAAGCGCCGATTCATCCTGCAAAAATCAATAAATTAAGAGAAAAATTCAGAAAAAGTTCCATGCACTTCTAGTCTAATTTTTTGATGACATAATAATAGGAATATTAAAAGTATTATCATTTTTGGTTGTTAAAGCTTGCAATGCTACATTGAAATAGAAATCTGTTAGCAATTCCCCATTATAAAAAACTTCTACCAAATAATTACCAGGTTTCTCAATTTTTAAGTTATGGATTTGAATTACTTCCCGGATCTTTTGCTCAAGGCTGATAATCTCTATGTCATGTTCAGGAATTTGAATAACAATTGATTGGCTGTCTTTTTCTGTAACACGGCTGGATACTTTATACTTCCCTTTTTCCCCCATACAAGAATAAACAACGCATATTTTGGGGAAAATTACAGGAAACTTCTGAACCTGTAATACCTCGGTCTGTCCAACATAGGTCATCTTACCACCTAATTCATGTCGCACATCATCACAGATGAAAGCATAAAGCATCTTAAGGTTTTTCATAACATTTCCTGAAGCAGTTTATTGACAAGCTCGGGTTTCGCCCGGCCTTTGGTTTCTTTCATAATCTGTCCGACAAAAAACCCTATAGTTGCTGTCTTTCCATTTCGATATTGTTCTCGAGGACCAGGGTTAGCTTCGATAATCCGCTGAACTATAGTTTTGACTTCATCGATATTTTCAATTTGAGTCAATCCTTCAAGCTCCATAATCTTCGTCGGAGCATCTCCGGTATCCATCATTTTGTCTAAGATACTCTTGCCAATTTTACCACTGATTTTTCCTGAACCGATAAGCTCAAGAAGCTGTTTAAGACTTTCCGGAGTAAGTTTAGCCGAAGAAAGTGCTAGATTATTATTTTTTAGATAAGCTGCAATATCTCCCATAAGCCAATTACAAACCAGCTTAGGATCAGCACCTAATACTACTGTTTTTTCAAAAAACTCAGAAGTCTCTTTATCTTGCAAAAGCACTTCCGCATCATAATCTGATAATCCCCATTCCCCGACATACTTTTTCTTTCGATCTGCCGGAAGCATCGGCATGTCCTTCTCAACCTCGTGAATCCATTCCTCAGAAATAAGAACAGGCAATAGATCCGGCTCAGGAAAATACCTATAATCATGTGACTCTTCTTTACTTCTCATGGAACTCGTCTTCCCAGTAGCTTCGTCGAAATGTCTTGTCTCCTGAAGAATAACTTCTCCATTATCTACCGCAGCTATTTGACGCTGAATCTCAATAGCTATCGCCCGTTCAATAGACCGGAACGAATTCATATTTTTTACTTCTACTTTGGTGCCAAGTTTCTGGCTGCCTTCGGGTCTAATAGAAATATTTGCGTCACAGCGCAAACTTCCTTCTTCCATATTGCCATCACATATTCCCAGGTACCTGACAATAGACCTGATTGATTCTACATATAAGCGTGCCTGTTCCGGAGTCCGCATATCCGGTTCTGATACAATTTCAATAAGCGGGGTACAGGCGCGGTTCAAGTTAACAAGCGAATAGTCAGAGCCCTGAATACGGTCGGCACCTTGGTGAATCAACTTTCCGGCATCTTCCTCCAAATGGATTCGGGTTATACCGACCCTCAGATTTCCTTGTTGTGACTCAATATCCAACCAGCCATTTAAGGCAAGTGGCCTATCAAACTGAGAAATCTGATACCCTTTCGGGAGATCAGGATAAAAATAATTTTTTCGAGCAAACACGTTTTGAGCCTGTATCTGGCAATGCAAGGCTAAAGCTGCTCGCATACCATATTCGACGGCCTTCTTATTAAGCACTGGCAAAGCTCCTGGCATTCCGGTGCATATTGGACAAATATTTTTATTGGTTGCCTCGCCAAACTTCGTTGAACATCCGCAAAATATTTTAGTTTTTGTATTTAGCTGGCAATGAATCTCCAGTCCTATAACAGCTTCATATCCCATCTTAATCGCTCCTTAAGTTAAAGCTGGCCTTTGTTTATGGTAATCGGTATTTTGCTCAAAGGCGTAAGCACAGCGAAGAATAGTCTCTTCTGCAAAATGTTTACCAATTATTTGTAGCCCAACGGGCAATCCCTCAGAGAAACCACAAGGTATCGATATTGCAGGAATCCCAGCAAGATTAATCGAAATTGTTGCGATATCTGAAAGGTACATACTCAATGGATCTTTAGTTTTTTCGCCGAATTTGAAGGCTACCGTCGGGGCAGTCGGGGAAATAATTACATCATATTTTTCAAACTGCTTATTAAAATCGTCCCGGATGATAGTACGAACTTTCTGGGCTTTAAGATAGTAAGCGTCGTAATACCCGGAACTCAAGGCATACGTACCAATCATAATACGTCTTTTCACTTCCGGACCAAAGCCTTCACTTCTGGTTTTTTCATACATTTCAACCAGGGTTTCATTCTCTTTTGATCGATATCCATAGCGGACGCCATCAAACCTTGCAAGATTGGCAGAAGCTTCAGCCGGAGCAATAATATAATAGGTTGCAACAGCATATTCAAATGAAGGGAGCGATACCTCTTCACAAGAAGCACCAAGCGACGTAAGGGTATTAATACTTTTTTGTATCGCATCTCTAACACCTTTCGACGTACCGGACCCCATCAATTCCTTTATAACTCCGATTTTCAGGCCTTTAATATCAGGGATCAAGGATTTGGTGTAATCAGGAACAGGGACTGTGTTGGAGGTTGAGTCATAGCTATCATAACCAGAGATAACATTCATCAAGAAAGCACTGTCAGTAACATTTTTAGTGATAGGCCCAATTTGGTCCAAGGATGAAGCGAAAGCAACCAACCCATACCGTGATACTCTTCCATAAGTTGGCTTCAACCCAACCACGCCACAAAAAGCCGCCGGCTGCCGGATAGAACCTCCGGTATCAGACCCCAAGGCAATAATTGCCTCATCTGCGGCAATACAGGCAGCAGACCCGCCACTTGACCCACCAGGAACACAGGCATAATCCCATGGATTTCTACTTGGACCAAAAGCTGAGTTCTCAGTACTGGAACCCATAGCAAATTCATCAAGATTCGTCTTTCCGATAGGTATACAACCTTCAGCGTGCAACTTATCGATAACTGTAGCATTGTATGGTGCAATAAAATTCTTTAATATTTTCGAGGCACAAGTTGTCTGGACACCTTTAATACAAAGGTTATCTTTTATCGCAACAGGAATTCCTTCTAAAGGATTAAGCTTCTCTCCTAAAGCAATCTTTTTATCTACAGACTTCGCTTGTACATATGCCTGTTCTTTGGTTAAAGAAATATAGGCATTTATTTTATTTTCACTTGACTCAATTTTCTTATAAACCGAATCTAAAATATCAGTCGCAGAAATCTCTTTGTTTTTCAGCAAATTGGATAATTCGCTTGCAGATAATTGCGCTGGTTCCATAATAATCTCCTTCACCCCATTAATATCTCACGACCGAATATCATACTATTTTCGGAACTACAAAGGCATTGGCTTCTATTTCAGGCCCATTTTCCATAATAGCTTCTGGCGACTCAAAAGGTCTCTCGATATCTTCTCGTAAAACATTTTGACAGGTAAGGGCATGAGCTGTCGGGGATATTTTACTGGTGTCTAATTCATCTAATTTCTGAACATATGACAATATATTATCGAGCTGTGCTGTAAATCTTTCTTTCTCATCATCAACTAGCGCTAACCGTGCTAACTTAGCAACTCGTACAACATCATCTTGTGTTATTGCCATAAACTTCTTCCTCCAGGGATACCATGCTATCAAGACATAATATCAAACTTATCAGCCTGCAAATCTTCCAGGAAACAAGCTAATTTTTATTGTTCTGACTAAGATCTTTTCTCGACAAAGGTTTATCGATGATATACCCATCACCGCCAAGGACCAGGATCTTTTTTTTACCTTCTACAACAAAGGCTACTGCCTTAATTTCTTTGAATTCTGTAAAAGTGTAGACCAATTGAGAGACAGCCAGCCTAATCTCCGTTGCCGATCCCTGCCAATTCTCGAACTCGTCAACAAAATCAAGATAAATTATACCAGTCTTTACATTAATATCAATGATCTTCAAATCTTTAGGGATTGCAGTAGTTATGCCAAATAATTTCTCAAGAGAGCTGGCTCCCTGCATAATTGCGGCAAAAGTTTCTTTATACTTAGAATCTTGCTCGCTAATGTGGCGCATAACAGGACAAAGATTACTTCCCTTTAACAGGTATACTTTATTCCCACCGGTCACGTAAGACATAAAAAAACTATATTCACTTAAAAATATTACGGTTAAAACAATAAAAATAAAAAAAATAAGTTTCTTCATTTTTATTATTTCTTTTTGACCATTTCTTTTGGAATTAATATCTTTTGGCCAACGTATATATTAGCAAAATAAGATATTTTATCGTCGACTTTGCTTTCTTCAACAGGGATATTATTGTGTTGGGCAATTTCTTTCCATCTATATGCACTGCCTGTTACCTTGTAAGATACCACCAGCAGCGTATCCCCAGGAACGACTATGTAGATATTTTCGGAAGAATCAGGTGAAAGCTCATTTTTTATTGCGGTTAATGCCATAGGCTCTTCTTTTTTCTGCGCAGCTGCGATCGGAATTACCTTTGGAACAGCCACCCGGGGAATTATCATTAGCGGGAGTGTATTATTACTGGACTTTGCAGGCCTTTCTTGTTTTTCAGGAGCACTTGCCGGAGATTCCTCAGTAATTTTCGGCTCAACTGGTGGCGAGAACAGAACCTCCATAACAGCGTTATCATCAAAAGAATAGCCACTAATATCAGTAACATGAATAGGCAGCACCTTTTCGCCTGGAGCTATATTTGGCGAGGGCACAATAGACACAGTATATATACCGTCATTCGAGTACATGTCATTCCAACCACCATCATCCATCATTGATGTATGTGAAAGCTTCCCTATAGCCGACAAGTCAATCTCAACTTTCTTAACCCGCTTATTCAACTTAATCAGATTTGTATTCAGCTTTATATCAACCCTCTCTTTATTATTGGCTGATATCTTAGATTTTGATAATTCCAAATAACCTTTATTTACATTCGGTTTATTCGCTTTTTCCTCGGGTTCAAAATAACTATAATCAAAAGTAATATCGTTTTTTTCTAAACTCCTGATTTTTTCTTTAACAAAAGGAACACGAACGAGTATTGCAGCCAACTCACCACGGGTAAGGATGTAATTCGGCAGAAACCCTTTTCGCAGATTCCAGTGCGCCGGGAACAACCTATTTATCATGGCAGTATTAACATCATCTTTCGCCCAGAACCGGTTAGGAACATCAGGCAAAAAATCCTCTCGGGCAGGATAGACAGGCAAGTTAAAAGCTCTTACCACCGCAACCATAGCTTCGGTACGTGACACCAGCGACATAGGGTAAAAATTATTATTATTATCAAGATTAAGGATATTCTGGTTAATCGCCGCGTTAACATATAATTGCCCCCAAAAGCCAGGCATTACATCTTGGGCAACATTCTTGGTATATTTTTCTACATTAATCCCTTTAATAATCAGCAATAACTTTGCTAAATCTATCCGGGAAACAGGATTTTCCGGATAAAAATTTATTGCCCCGTTAATATCATTAATAAAACCTAGTGTCGAAAGATACTCTATTTCTTTTTTTGCCCAATGGTCCTTAATATCAGGGTAAGTCCGTATAACGGTTATAGACCGAGTTAGCTGTTCGATTTCTTTCGCTTTTGTAACTGCAAGGATATTAATCCTTTTCTCGCCAAACCCCTCAACATCGATGAGAAACCGTACATCCTTGCCATTGCTCTGAGGAACCTCAATCCCATTGATAAAAAGCTTATCAATATTGTCTAATGAACATTCCACAGCTACTTTCGAATGCCCATTAATTGAATAAATCTGTTCTTTTTCAGTTGGTTTCGCCACCGAAAAACTATCAGCATAAACGCCAGTCAAGCAAACAACACAGGTAAAAGTCATTGCCAGTACAATGACAAGCAACCGAGACATTCCTTTATTATTGCTTAAAGCGCTTTTCCAACTCTTGGTATATGTCATCGGGGGTAACTCCTGATTCTGAAAGTAAAACCAACGTATGAAACCACAGATCAGCAGTTTCATAGATTATCTCATCTCTATTATTATTCTTTGCAGCTATAATTACTTCAGAGGCTTCTTCTCCGACCTTTTTACAGATCTTATCAATGCCTTTCTGCTGGAGATAATTGACGTACGAACCTTCTTTAGGATTAAGCTTGCGATAAACTATGATACTATAAACTTTTTGAATAATGCCCATTATTTCAAACTCTTCTTTTCTATACTATTCTATTAAAAAAACACGAGCCATGCCCAGTATGACATACAGCTCCAATTTGGTCAACTTTAACCAGTAACGCATCGCCATCACAATCAAAAAATAATTCTTTTACTTCCTGAAAATGACCGGACGTCTCGCCTTTGTTCCATAACTTACCTCGGCTTCTACTCCAAAACCATGTCCGACCAGAGTTAATAGTCATTTCAAGTGATTCTCGATTCATATATCCCAGCATTAATACGGCATTCGATGCACTATCCTGGATAACTGCAGCTACCAGGCCTTTTTCATCAAATTTAATCTCATTGGGAATCTCCATTACTACCACCATTTCCGGCTAAAGAGCCACTAATTAATCTAGCACCGCAACATTAGTTTCGTAGACGCGATGACTCCCGATAAGCTCACCTATCTCTTCACGAAGCACAGCAGATATTTTTATTCGATATTTCTCTCCGACTTCAATCCGTTTTTCCCCGGTATTGATAATGACCCTTGCCGATCCCGGATATTTTTGTAAAACATCCCGGAGCTTAATGCCAACGTCTTTATCCTCAATTGCTTCAATATTGATATTAAGAATCCTCTCGTTATTATTCTGCTCAAGAGTAACTACTTTTTCACAGATAAACTGAGTCTCGTCATTTTTTTTACTGACCCTCCCATCAACAATAACAAAAGCATCCGGATAGATTAAGTCAGCATATTTCTCAAAATTATTTCCTGGAAAAATGAGCAAATTGGTAAGTCCACAGAGGTCTTCAAATTCTGCAATCAGCATTTGTTTTTTAGTTTTGGTTATTTTCTTTTTACTTGAGGTTATAAGCCCGATTAGCCTTACAGATTCCCCATCCTCTTTTTCTTTCATACTAACAGTTGTATCATGCGCGATGTCTTCCAGGTCAATATTAAGATGATTGAGCGGGTGATCTGAAATATAAAGGCCCAGCATCTCTTTTTCCATTTTTAATTTCTCCGATTGAGAATAGTCTCGAACGTTCGGGAAATTGTCTTGCTTAACCTCATTCGCCGCATCTTCCGAACTCCCGCCAAACAGGGATATCATTCCGCTGTCTTTGGCTTTCTGATCTTTCGAAATTCCCAGGACATACATCTCAATAGCTTCGAGCATTTGCCGCCGATTCCCGAAAGAATCCATAGCCCCGGCTTTGATGAGGCTCTCAAAAACCCTTTTGTTAACAGTCCTGAGATCAACCTTTGAGCATAAGTCATAAAGAGAAGTAAATATCCCTTTAGTTTCTCTCGTTTGCAAAATACAATCAACCGCGCTGTCTCCAACATTTCTGATTGCGCCAAGGCCAAACCGGATACTCCCGCCGACAACGGTAAAATCCTTCAGGCTTTCATTAACATCCGGAATAAGCACATCAATTCCCATAGCCCGGCAGTCTTGTATATATGACGCTACTTTCTCGATATCGCCAACCATGCTTGAAATAACTGCCGCCATGAATTCGACAGGATAGTGGGTCTTGAGATAAGCAGTTTGATATGAAATAACAGCGTATGCAGCACTATGAGACTTATTAAACCCATAATTAGCAAACTTAGCACACAATTCAAAGATTTCTTCCGCCTTCTTGGGATTAAGACCTTTGTCCTTTGCTCCCTTAACAAACTTTTCTTTCTGCTTCTCCATAACGTCCATTTTCTTTTTTCCCATGGCTTTACGGAGAACATCGGCTTCACCAAGAGAAAAACCGCCAAGAACAGAAGCGATTTGCATGATCTGCTCCTGGTAAAGAATAGTTCCATACGTTTCTTTGAGTATAGGCTCAAGTTCCGGCAATGAATAGACAATCTTAGCCCTTCCATGCTTTCGCTTAATGAAATCGTCGATCATCCCGCTTTCAATCGGACCAGGCCGATACAAAGCTAACAATGCAATAATATCCTCAAAAACTGACGGTTTAAGGTCCTTCAGGATAGATTTCATCCCTTTACTTTCCAGTTGGAATACCCCAGGAGTATCTCCTCTGGTCAACAATTCATACGTCGGAGCGTCCTCCAGAGGCAAATCATTTATATCTAAGTCGACATTCCTTTTCATCTTAATAATTTTCAATGTGTTATCAATCATAGTAAGGTTTCGCAGGCCCAGAAAATCCATTTTCAACAAGCCGATTGCCTCAAGATCATCCTTTGCGTACTGAGTGACAAGCTGTCCATCATTCGTCATAACCGGAGCTTTATCGGTTAAAGGGAAGGCAGAAATAACCACACCGGCAGCATGCGTTGATGCGTGACGCGCAACACCTTCAAGCGTAAGAGAGGTTTTGACAAGGTTATTAATGGTTTCGTTATTGGTAACATAGGCTTTGAACTCAGGAACTTCTTGCAAAGCCTGCTCAATCGTTACCTTCGGCCCTGCTGGAATTAGCTTGGCAATTCTATCGACTTCAGAAAGGGGAATGCCCAGGGCCCTGCCGACATCACGAATAACGCCGCGTGCTGCCATAGTACCGAATGTGGCTATCTGAGCTACTTTGTCTTGTCCATATTTTTTACCTACATATTCGATAATCTCCTGTCGGCGGTCAATGCAAAAATCGATATCAATATCAGGCATCGATATTCTTTCAGGATTAAGAAACCGCTCAAAAAGCAGATGATATTTGAGCGGATCAATATTCGTAATCCCTAAGGAATAAGCTACAATACTTCCGGCAGCAGATCCTCTTCCAGGCCCTACGGGGATACCCTGCTGTCGGGCAAACGCGATGAAATCCGCAACTATTAAAAAGTACGCCGGAAATTTCATTTTTTCAATAACTTCCAACTCATATTCAGCTCGTTTTTTTATAGTTTCTGTGATTTCAGGATACCGGGCTTTAATGCCGTCCCAGGCTAGAGTACGCAAATAACTGGATTCCGTATACCCTTCCGGCAAAGGAAAGGACGGCAAATAATTAACCCCTTGCTCTATCTCCAGATTACATTGCGCTGCAATTTTAACCGTATTTTCGAGCGCTTCCGGCAGATAAGAAAAGATATCGGACATTTCCTGCGGAGTCTTAAGATAGAACTCTTTCGAACTAAAACTTAATCGGTTCGAATCGTTTATGGTCTTGCCGGTTGATATACAGAGCAACACATCCTGTGCATAGGCATCTTCTTTTCTTAAGTAATGGGTGTCGTTGGTTGCGACTAACGGAATACCCTTCTCTTTATTGATTTTTACCAGACCGGCAATAATCTCTGCCTGACCCTTAATTCCATGGTCTTGTATCTCCAGGTACAGATCGTTACCAAAAATAGCCTGAAGTTTATCCGCTTCCTGACATGCTCCCTCAAAATCCTCATCCAGAATTTTGACGGCGATAGGACCAGCCATACAGCCGCTAAGCGCGATCAAACCTTCATGGTGGTCCGCGAGCACCTCATAATCAACCCTCGGCTTATAATAGAATCCTTCCGTATGTCCCAGAGACACTATCTTCAATAGGTTTTTGTACCCTTGATCGTTCTTGGCAAGCAGGATAAGATGTCGGTTTCTGGCATCTTGCTTGCCTTCTTTTTGATGCATACGCCGGGGAGAAAGATAAACTTCACAACCAATAATTGGTTTAATTCCTACCGATCGTGCGTAATTATAAAAAATAATGGTAGCAAACATTACGCCGTGATCAGTCAAAGCAATAGAATCCATACCGAATTCCTTCGCTCTATTGATGATATCCTTTATTCTGCAAGCCCCATCCAACAAGCTGAATTCAGTATGATTATGCAAATGAACGAATGACGGTATTGTTGACATATGGACCTTAAATCTCTGATTATTAATTATATTATTCTTGGCTTATTAAATTAGAGGAAATTATTGTACTCAAAAATTATTATTATTTTAACACAAAAAACGCTTTGGTTGATATCCCTTTTCCAAAAAAAACCGGCAAATTTTGCATCCACTCGAAACAAATTATATCGATGCAAGATAACTCAGTGAGTTTCCGATACATAGATATGAAAGCAGGGCATAATATTAATCAATATAGTATTCATTAATGTATGTCCTGAAAAATAAGGGAAGTAGCGTACAATGTATATCAACAGTAATTTTAACACTAATAATAATGCGCATATCGACAGCCCTGCTTTCACCAAGGCAAATACCAACTTTGCAGAAATATTTAATGAGAACTTACTTACAAACAACTCCAGCATTGAAGAGCCTGCGGGTAAGAAATTTTCTTTTGACGATATAGAAACCGGAAAACTTTATAAGTTAAATGCAGTAAAAGAAGGATCTTGCTTCAATAAACATATAATAGGAAACCTCGATAATTTGATCGTGTAATTCTTAACAAACTTCTATACCCGAAGAAAAAAGAGCTGTTCCAGATTTGGTTCAGCTTCTTTTTTATCAAACGTTTTTTCTATAAATCTAAGATTTTTTATAATAATCCTGCAACGCTTGAACCTCAAGGGGATATTTCTTTATAGATTCCAGCGCATTAAGGACTGCATTAGCCCCCGAAAGGGTAGTAATTGAAAATATCTTATAAAGCAGAGCCGTTCCTCGAATGATCTTATCATCAATACGAGAACCCTTCCCCTGCGGCGTATTCACGATAATATCAATTTCGCCGTTTTTCATAACATCGTCGATATTAGGCCTGCCTTCATGAACTTTTAGCACAGGAATAACATCGATACCATTATTTTTAAGGACTTTCGCCGTCCCTCTCGTTGCAAATATTTTGTAGCCAAGGTTTTCGAACCGTTTTCCGATGTTAACGACATTGCGTTTGTCTTTTTCTCGAACACTAATGAACACACATCCGGAACCCGGCAAGCTTGCCCCGGCGGCTATCTGCGCTTTCGCAAAAGCGTTTCCGAGACTGGATGCGATCCCCATCACTTCTCCGGTTGACTTCATTTCCGGGCCAAGAATTGTGTCCTGACGTGAAAACTTCGAGAACGGCAACACCGCTTCTTTGACACTGACATGGTCAACAACCACTTCAGTAACGCCAAGTTCGTCAAGCGTTTTGCCAGCCATAACCCTCGCCGCAATTTTTGCCCACTGAACTCCTGTGGCTTTACTTACAAAAGGAACCGTTCGTGATGCCCGGGGATTGACTTCAAGGACAAACACTTTGTCATTCTTAATAGCGTACTGAATATTCATAAGTCCAACAACCCTCAAGGCTTGCGCCAGTTTATAGGTATTTGCTTTGATTGTTGCTTCAATCTCTTCTCCAATTGAGAATGTAGGAAGAACACAGGCACTATCCCCGCTATGGATACCCGCCTCCTCAATGTGCTCCATAATTCCCGCAATAACACAACGCTTTCCATCTGATACTGCGTCAACATCTATCTCAATAGCATCTTCCAGGAACTTATCAATCAATATCGGATGCTCAGGAGAAACTTCCACGGCCGTCTTAATATAACGTTCAAGATCTCTTTCATCAAAAACTATTTCCATAGCTCTGCCTCCAAGAACGTACGAGGGTCTAACCATAACAGGGTAACCGATTTCATGAGCGATCGCTCTTGCGTCTTCGAAAGAACGCGCAGTCCCGTTATATGGCTGCAATATCTGCAGCTCTTTGAGAAGTGCTCCGAACCGTTCCCGGTCTTCGGCAACATCAATGTCATCCGGATCTGTCCCAATAATAGGAACTCCGGCTTTTTTTAGGGCAATTGCGAGTTTAAGCGGGGTCTGTCCACCGAACTGCACAATAACACCTTTCGGTTTTTCTTTTTCCACTATGGTAAGAACATCCTCGTAAGTAACCGGCTCAAAATACAATCTATCCGAGGTATCATAATCAGTACTGACTGTCTCAGGGTTAGAGTTAACCATGATCGTCTCATAGCCATCTTCTCGAAGCGCAAACGAAGCATGAACACAACAATAATCAAACTCAATCCCTTGCCCGATTCGATTAGGACCCCCGCCAAGGATCATTATTTTTTCTCTTTCGGAAGGTATTACTTCATCTTCTTCTTCGTAGGTTGAATAATAATAGGGAGTAAAGGCTTCAAACTCAGCTGCGCAGGTATCCACGGTCTTGTATACCGGGATAATATTATTGTCCATTCTCATTCTTCTGATTTCAAGTTCAGAGAATCCCCAGGATTTGGCAATTTGTTTATCGCTAAATCCTAGTTTCTTTAATTTCTTCAACAATTCCATTCGGTCGATGATCGGACATTCTTTGGCCTCATCCATTTCCTTCTCCACCTCAAAAAGTTGGAATAAGTTATCAAGGAACCAACGGTCTATTTTTGTTTTGTTAAAAACGTCCTCAATTGAATATCCTTGATAAAAAGCTTCTTTAATAAAAAAAATACGTTCCGCATTCGGGATACTCAGTTTTTCGTCTAGATTGTGATAATTACGGTCTTTGGGATAATCGAACCCATTGACCCCGATTTCCAGTGACCGTAAAGCTTTCTGCAAAGATTCCTTAAAGGTACGACCAATTGCCATCGTTTCACCAACAGATTTCATTGTCGTATTTAATGTCGCATCAGCTTGTGGGAACTTTTCGAAGGCAAAACGGGGTATTTTGGTAACGACGTAGTCAATAGTCGGCTCAAAACAGGCCGGGGTCTTCTCCGTGATATCATTTGATATTTCATCAAGCGTATAGCCGACCGCCAGTTTGGCAGCAATTTTTGCAATAGGGAACCCTGTAGCTTTTGAGGCAAGTGCCGAGCTGCGCGACACTCGAGGGTTCATCTCGATAATGATAACTTTTCCATCATCAGGATTAACTGCAAACTGGATATTCGATCCTCCGGTATCAACACCGATCTCACGGATAACCGCGAGAGAATAATCTCGAAGCTGCTGGTACTCTTTGTCAGTTAGGGTTTGCGCCGGAGCAACTGTTATACTATCTCCGGTATGAATCCCCATCGGATCAAAGTTCTCGATAGAACAGACAATAACAACATTATCTTTCAGGTCTCGCATAACCTCTAGCTCGTATTCTTTCCAGCCGAGCACTGATTGCTCAACGAGGACCTGACTAATAGGGCTCTCGCTCAAACCTAAGTGGACGATTTCCTTTAACTCCGCAAGATTATAGGCAACACCACCGCCTGTGCCTCCAAGCGTAAAAGCAGGACGAATAATCAACGGAAAGCCTATAGTTTCAGATATTTTTACCGCATCATCAACAGTATAAGCAAAAGCACTCTCCGGAACGCCGATCCCGATTTTTTGCATGGCCTTCTTAAAAAGTTCCCGGTCTTCGGCTTTCTTGATAGGCCCAAGCTTTGCTCCGATCAACTCCACTCCATATTTATCAAGGACACCCTTATCTGCCAGCGCAACGGCATTGTTGAGTGCAGTTTGCCCTCCGATTGTAGGAAGCAAAGCATCAGGACGTTCTTTTTCGATAATCTTCTCTATCATTTCAGGATTTATCGGTTCAATATATGTTCTGTCGGCAAACTCAGGATCAGTCATAATTGAAGCCGGATTACTATTAACCAGGACAACTTCATACCCTTCTTCTTTCAATGCCTTACAGGCCTGCGTCCCTGAATAATCAAATTCACATGCCTGCCCGATGATAATTGGTCCGGAACCAATAATGAGTATTTTCTTAATATCTGTCCTCTTCGGCATAGTTTGCTCCTTTAAAATTCTTCCGTCACGTTGTGACTTAGTCCCCTTCTGATAAGGAGATCAGAGATATCATCTCTATTAACTCAGGAAAAGCTTCCAGCTAGTTCCGTAAAAACCCCCTTAAAAAGGGGGCCGGTAATTATTTTATTTTTCTCGCTTTAATGAAAACACTCGGACTTATTTTCAAAAAGCCCAGAGGCGCTTGAACAATCTTTTCAGCAGCACTAAGGAGTTTGTAATTAATCCTTTTTTTCAAAAAATCACTTCTGAACAATGAAACCATTAGCTCTTGTTCTATAATAAAACCATTCCGTTCCAAAGCATCCTTAATGAATGCCGGATGGAAATTATAGAACAATCCCTCACCTCGACGCGTCGGTTCATAACTAAAAGGATTAATATGCTGTTTACCAAAAACCATGCGGAGTATCTCCAGCACATTTCGTTTATTCGCATATTCCAGAATAAAGGTCCCATCTTTTTTTAATATTTTGTTAATCTGATTAAACGCTGCCGGAACATCCTCTAGATGATGCATCACCCGGATCATCATACAGCAGTCATAATTGTTGCCTATTTCAGAAAGGTCATACACGTTTCCCTGGCATACTTTAACCTGTGTAAGCTGCAACTCAGCAACCTTTTGCTGCGCTTGAGCTACCAGATTAGCAGCATAGTCCATCATCCTGGATTCCTTAAATCTAGAGACATATTCCTCCATCAGCCGGCCAAACCCGCCACCGATTTCAAGGAATTTTTCGCCATAAGCAGGCAAAAGCCTTCGGACAGCATGCCGTTCAACGAGATCTTCATAGTCCCGTATCCCGTTACCCCAAAAATCCTTTTTATAATCGGTATCAGAATAATCACAAACTTTTTGCATGGGCATATAACTCCAGTTTATTGATAGTAGCAGCCTTGCGATTAGCAGCTATCCCTTGAACATCCAAGACGAGTATATTTGACTCAAATTGAAAAGATTATAACATATATTTTGCGGTTATAGAATTATCAAAATCAAACAAAAAAAGAGCTGCACGGTTTCGCTAAGCGAAACCGTGCAGCTCCAAATAACGTTACCAGTCTAGATTTCTATACCTTACCGCCTGCTCCTCCTAATGGGATAATACCGGTATCTTCCGAACCATATTGGTTCTCTTTAAGTGTCCTTATCAAATCTTGATTTGCCAGGCTGGCGGCAGCTCCCTCAAAGTCAAATGAATCATTTATTATTAAATTAGATTCAAATTGAGCCTGATTAATCCAGTTTTTGTCTGAAGCCCCCGCATATCTGGAACTAGCCTTTGTTGTAAGATTGTACTGCTCAGTTCCGGTAACTGCTTTGCCGGTATTCTCTCTTTGAATTGATTGTGTTGTACCGCTGACATTCGTTACATTTGCAGCTCGCACCTGCAAGTTATCAACACTATCACCGTCAACCGTAACCTTTGTATTCTGGCTGGCTGTCATATTGATATTACTCATCAGTTTGTTTCCGGCAACAAATGATCCTCCGGCCAATGACGTCCCTGCAGTCCCCTGCGTATTCTGATTAACACTCAAAGTAGAATTAACAGAAGCATCATTACCGTTTTTATCTTTTATATTTATACTAAGATGATTTACCGGATCATGCTCAAGCGAGGTTAGTTTAGAATAGGTTTTAACTGCCATGGTAGAAGTATCAGTCTCAGAGGATATCTCGCGCTGGTTACCGTCAACACTAGGGATACTGTTCCCTGAATCGCCGGTATCGCTTGTATCACCTGTAGAGCTGGAACTAATATCGTTAATATTTACGGTAAGCGTGGAAACCGCGATATTTGAGGTAACCGTGGCTTCTTGTAGGCGGTCCCCCCTCCCTACATTAAAATTATTCTGGGTACTCTCTGTCAAAAACTCTCGCCCATTCCAGGACAGTATAGCCATTCCAAGGTCCTTGCCATCAGGTCCGGTAATCATTAATGCATTTGCACCACGACCATTCCCACCCGTAGTTGTCCATTGTCCGGCATTGCTATCGGATGATGCGGCGACTGCATTCCAGGATATCCCATTCACGGTTCTTTGCTCCGCTACGGAAGTTATCACGTGATCGGCTCTCAAGGCACCAAAAGTAGTAGATGCATACGCCGAATTACTTACACCGCCTACATTTAGACCATGTCTGGCGAGTGCTTGCTGCAGCCCAAACTGACCATTAACTTCACCAATATTTTGCGAGACCCACTGGCTCTTCTCGGTATCACTCTTTCCAGGGATCTTACTTGTATCGACTCCACCGGCTTTGAGGGCCTCTAAGGTAACTGAATAATAAGTCTGCATAGCAACATCATCATGCCATACCTGGCGGGAAGAACAATTATTGAGAATTGTATTTACATTTACATTTGCGTCAGCACCGGTGACCACCTGTGAAGTAGCATTTAGTTGGATTGTCCCGTCTGACCCTACGGTGACCTGGGCCAGTAGATCTTGATTTTGCGCGTTACCTGTTTGTGTAGTTAGCGGGAAATATGCCTGCATGAATTTTTCACTATTGAGCGTACCATCTGAATTAAAAAAATCAGAACCTAGCTGAATTTTACCGTTTTCAAACCCAAAAAAGTCATGTGGTATTTCAGGTTTTTCTGTTGCGTACGATACAGAAATTGAACCATTTTTCTCAACAGCCATCTTGTTCATCAGCTCATCCGATATCTTGCCATTGCTCAATTGGCTAAGCTCTTCTTGGGTGAACGCGTTATACTGATTATTTTTGTCAATATAACCGGTAGGAGTTCCTCCGCCTGAGGTTTCGCTGCCTAAGGAGAAATTATTAAACAATTCCAAAAACTTAACTTTCAATTCATTCATCATAATATCCCTATCAGTCAATGCTTCTCCAACGCTGAAGTTCAGATTCTGGTTAATATCACCGCTAACATTGTATGTCCTGTTGGCGGCCCCGGTAATATTGATTTCCATAGCATTAACCGCATTTAGTTCCGCGGCATTCTCTGTACTTGCACCCATATTATAGGTCTGGGATACATTGAAATTAATATTTGTTGACCCTGTCCCTCCTTCATCATTATCATTGAGGGTATAAGCAGAACTGACAACAGCCTCTCCGCTGGCATCCATATTCTGTGCAGTAATATTGCCTTGGACTGTTGTATTGTTAGCGCTGTAGCTAAATTGCCCTGAAATATTTCTATCGATTGTAGTAGAAGCATTCCCTATAGTATGTACTTGATTTCTGTCAACCGTTGCACTAAGCCCCTCTCCGATTTCAAGGTTCTCGCTCATCCCGGCAGTTCCGGCATCCATGGTATCATGAATAGTAACACTCCCGTAACCTCCTTTTTGAACTCGTAGGTTAGCTTGGGCTTTAACACTATTCGTTCCGTCGTTATCTATAACAACATTTCCTGCTTCACTAACAGTAAACTTATTAGTAGAATTAACACCATCGTCATCGTTGAACACTATTGTTAGATTTTCAGTATCTGTTATCCCCATCTGATCGATGAGTTCTGTATCTGAGTCCGTAGACAAATTACCCCAATCGAAATCATTCCCGATTGTGATGGTTTTAGTAGCTTCATTATATGATGCACCCTGTATCTCGGCCATATTTTTTCTTCCTTTCAAAGTTAATCTAGAAGCACAATAAGGCTCTAAATAATTAAGAATATAATCCTTTTAATTGTTTGAGTTTGGCATTTTTTAGTACTTATCACCTCCAAAGCATTGACTGATTACCTATATATCTGGTTTTTATTTAAAAAAATTGTATCGATTTTTTCTGTTTTATCATAAAACATCTGCCACGCTAATAGCGTTATGCCCTAATTTAACTTATCTTAAACCCAGATAATTCCTTTGCGTTTTCAATAAGAATCAATTTTGGCAACGGATCGTAAGAAAAAACACAGTACTCATAGTTAAAATATTCTCATTAGAAATGCGAAAAACAATGACCGGAGTGAAAAGATTGATTGGTTGCCCCTTCGGTATAGGAATGATACTATAAAAGAATTAAAATAATGTATCAGCAGAGAAATCATGACAAATATCGACATCCAAACAAGCTTAAATGAGTGCATAGAAAGCTATAACACAGGGCAAATGCAGCAAGCAAAAGAACTATGTCATAAAATTCTTGAAGTAGACCCTGAAAACGTAACAGGGCTATATTTGTTGGGAACAATCTATGGTAATACTAATAATAATGAGAAAGCACAGGAATTAATATCAAAAGTTATTCAAATAATTCCTGAATTTCCTGATGCATATTTAACATTAGCAATAATTTTGAAAAACCAAGGTAACTTTGAGGGAGCTATTGAAAATTATTATAAGACCATTGCTTTAAATCCTGATTGCCACGAAGTTTTCTATAATCTGGGCAGCACATTTCAAGAACAAGGAAATCTGGAGGAAGCAATTAAGAATTATAAAAAGACTATTTCCTTAAACGCTGATTACCCCGAAGCTTTCTACAACCTGGGGGTCGCACTTAAAGAACTAGGGAATCTTGAAGGAGCTATTGAAAATTACAAAAAAACTATCGCGCTAAACCCTGCTTGCCCCGAAGCTTTCTATAATCTGGGCATTGCACTTAAAGAACAAGGGAACCTTGAGGAATCTATTGAAAATTATCAGAAGGCTATCGCCGTAAAACCAGATTATCATGAAGCTTTCAATAATCTGGGTAGTGTTCTCCAAGAACAAGGGAACCTTGAAGGAGCTATTGAAAACTACAAGAAAGCTATTGCCTTAAACCCTGCTTGCCAGCAAACTTACAATAATCTTGGCAACGCACTTGTAGAGCAAGGAAATCTCCCAAACGCTATTGAAAATTACAAAAGGGCTATTTTCTTAAAACCTGATTTCCATCAAGCTTTTTATAATATTTGTAATATTCTCCAGAATAATAATTATATAAAAGATGCCATGCAGTTACATCGAAATAAACAATTTCGACAGCTAAAGGACCTCATTAAAATTAACAATGCCTTATTATTGCCACCTATTTATAATAACAAACAAGACTTGCTTCACTGGAGAAAACGTCTTCACAAAAACGTACAGAAAGGAATTAATGATAACTGGGAAATACCAGATTCTCAGCTCCATAGTGTTTTAGGAACTTTTTATCTGGTTTACCAAGGATACAATAACGTAAAAATCAACGCTCATATTGCTAAAATGTTGAAACCATCTATACGATACGTAGTTGATAACCATAAACAACCAAAAATCGGCAGTGAAGCTCCGGTTTACGACCCTTTCGATCAAAATAAAACTTGCAAAAAAATAAAAATAGGTTTTATTTCCACTCATTTTCGCCAGCATTCAGTTACTAATTTTTACAAAAATTTAATTATCAATATTCCAAAAGATGGCTTTCAAATTCATGTTTATGGTACTAACAATAAAATAGATCCGGTACATGAAACTATAAAAGAATACGCAGACAATTTTTCCCTGTTAAATTCGGATAATATTATTTATAACCAACAACTCATTGCTGGTCATCAGTTAGATATCTTAGTTTATTTGGATATCGGGATGAGTAACATTACTTATTTTCTCGCGTTTACTCGCCTGGCAACCATACAATGTGTCTTAATGGGACACCCTGATACCACAGGAATTCCTACCCTAGATTATTATATCTCGGGACAAATCTTTGAAATTCCTACAGCACAAAAGCATTATACCGAAAAGCTCATACGCATAAAAGGAATGCCTATCATGTACGATAAGCCAGCCTTTCCGGTGAAATTAAAAACAAAAAAAACATTAGGACTTGACCCTACAGGCAATATTTATGTATGTCCTATGAACCCGATTAAATTACATCCGGATTTTGATGAAGCTGTAGCAGGCATTTTAGAACAGGACCCACAAGGAATAATCTATTTTTTTCATATAAAAAATAATTTTAATCTTAATATAAATGAAAGATTTGCAAAAACTATGCCTGCTGCCGTCCTTAACCGAATTCGCTTTTTGCCTCAAGCAAATAAAGATGATTTCTTACAAATTATTAGGCATTCAGCTGTGGTATTGGATACCTATCATTTCGGAGGCGGCAACACCAGTCTGCTGGCTCTGGCCTGCGGCACGCCGATTGTAACGCTTCCATCGCGGTATTTACGGGCCCGCTGGACATACGGCTATTACCAGCTCATGGGATTACCCGATTGTATCGCAAAGAATAATACCGAGTATATCCGCTTGGCTGTTAAACTCGGAACAAACAAACTTTTTCGTCAAAAAATTAAAAAAACAATTCTGGAAAGAAACGCTATCTTATTTAACAATGACGAAGGAGTTAGGGAAACTATCGAATTCTTCAAAGAGGTTGTAACTCAAAGACAAATTTGATCGCGTCCCCATTCTGGCTAAAAAATTCAGTCCCCCAGAAGGATATATAAAAAAATCTGATATCATAGTTATCAGTTCAATAAATTATAATAGCCCGGAATCACGGGCTACTAACTAGTCAAGCAGGTGTATAAAAATGTATAGATGTCCTTTGTGCTTAAAAACCATGCCAAGTCTTAAAACCACGCTCGAAGCTATCTATGGAGATAAAACAAAAAAGGAGCAGAAAAGCTAATGACAAATATCGATATCCAAACCAGCTTAAATGAATCCATAAAATGCTATAACGCAGGGCAAATGCAGCAAGCAAAGGAACTATGTCATAAAATTCTTGAAGTAGACCCTGAAAACGCAACCGGGCTATATTTATTGGGGACAATCTATGGCAATACAAATAATAATGAGAAAGCACAGGAATTAATATCAAAAGTTATTCAAATAATTCCTGAATTTCCTGATGCCTATTTGAAGTTAGCTATAATTTTCCAGGAACAAGGCAATCTCTCAGCTGCTATAGAAAATTACCATAAGGCTATCTCCTTAAAGCCTGAAAACCATCAAGCTATCTACAATCTTGGTGTCGCTCTACAAGAACAGGGGAACATCCAAGAAGCTATTAAAAGCTATTATAAGGCTATTACTTTAAAACCTGAAAACCATCAAGCTTTTTACAATCTTGGCATCTCACTCCAAGAACAGGGTGACTTCCGAGAAGCTATCGAAAATTACAAAAAAGCGATTGCCATAAAACCGGATTATCATCAAGCTCTCTACAATCTGGGCAATGCACTAAAGGAACACGGCGACCTTCAAAAAGCTATTGAAAATTACAAAAAAACGATTGCCATAAAACCTAATTATCATCAAGCTTTCTACAATCTGGGCATTGTTCTCCAAGAACAAGGAAAACTCTCCGAAGCCATAGAGCATTACCATAAGGCTATCTCCGTAAAACCTGATTATTATCAGGCATATAATAATCTTGGCATCGCCATTAAGGATCAAGGTAACCGCTCAGAAGCTATAAAGAATTACAAGAAAGCAATCTCCATAAAACCTGATTACTGTGAAGCTTTCTACAATCTTGGCAACATACTCAAAGAACAAGGCAACCTCTCAGAAGCTATATATCATTTCCAGAAGGCTATAGACTTAAAACCTGATTACTGTGAAGCTTTAAATAATCTGGGCAACGCGCTTAAAGAACAAGGCAACCTCTCAGAAGCAATAGAACAGTTTCAAAAGGTTATAGACTTAAAACCTGATTATTGTGAAGCTTTAAATAATCTGGGCAACGCGCTTAAAGAGCAAGGAAATCACCAAGCAGCTATTGAAAACTACCGGAAGGCCCTCTCCTTAAAACCTGATTATCACCAAGCGGTGTATAATCTTGGCAATTTTTTACAAAATAATAACTATATTAAAGACGTCATTCATTTATTTCGAAATAAACAACTTCCAAAGCTAAAAGACCTCCTCAAAATAAACAACGCTTTATTATTGCCGCCTATTTATAATAACAAACAAGACTTGCTTCACTGGAGAAAGCGTCTTCACAAAAACGTACAGAAAGGAATTAATGATAACTGGAAAATTCCTCATTCAATGCTAAATAGTGTTTTAGGAACATTTTACCTGGTTTACCAAGGTTACAACAACATAAAGATCAATGCATGTATTGCTAGAATGTTAAGTCTATCAACACCAAACACAGTAATTGAAACTGAACAAAAAAAAACTAAAAAAAACTTGCAGATTTACGATCAAAATAAAACTTGCAGAAAAATAAAAATAGGTTTTATTTCCACTCATTTTCGCCAGCATTCAGTTACTGACTTTTACAAAAATTTAATTATCAATATT